>DATKVW010000133.1:0-13326 GCA_035529875.1 Dehalococcoidales bacterium
CGTTTACCCACCTTCACCGGCGTATCATACTCCGGAAAGCGATACGCCTTCATCAAATTAACCCGGGTCAAAAACTCGTTCGCCGAATAGATACCGTTAAGGTTCTCCCCGGGGATATTCAGAAACATCGGTGCCCCGGCTCCGGGAGCTAAAAAGACAGCCTGATAACCGTTATCCAGCAACTCAGCCACGGTTTTCACTCTACCCACCACCGAGTCCAGTTTAATCTCCACCCCTAAAGAAGCCACATAATTAACCTCGCCCTGGACAATATCCTTAGGCAGTCTGAACTCAGGGATGCCATACATCAGCACCCCGCCAGCCACATGCAGCGCCTCAAAGATGGTAACACTATGTCCCATCCTGGCTAACTCAGCGGCGGCGGTCAGTCCTGCCGGTCCGGAGCCAACTATCGCCACCCGCTTACCCGTTGGCTTGGGATTAGCTACCGCCGAACCTGCCGATTTTATATTAGCCCGCTCCCAGTCAGCCACAAATCGCTCCAGACGACCGATAGCCACCGGTGCTCCCTTTTTGGCTAGAGTACACGCCGCTTCGCACTGCACCTCTTGAGGGCAGACACGACCGCAGACACCGGGCAGGGCATTCTTATCCTTAAGTACTCTTACTGCTTCCGGCATATTGCCTTCCCGTAAGGCGAGGATAAAATCGGGAATCTCTATCCCCACCGGGCAGCCTCCCACACAGGGGCGTTTGGGACACTGGATACAGCGGTCTGCCTCGGCTTTAGCCTGCTCCATACCATAGCCCAGGGCAACCTCATTGAAATTCTTACCCCGCTTCCTGGGGTCCTGCCTCGGCATCGGAGTCCGGTTTAGGTTAAGTTTTGCCATATCTCACCACTCTCAATCTAAGAACTAACTCCGCATTGAACTCCGCCACTGTTCCAGAGAAAGCTTCTCCTCATCAAGATAAATACGCTGGCGAGCCAGGAGCAAATCCCAGTCTACCTTGTGCCCGTCAAAATCGGGGCCGTCCACACAGGCAAACTTGGTGACACCCCCCACCGATACCCGGCAGCATCCACACATCCCCGTGCCGTCAACCATTATCGGGTTCAGGCTAACGATAGTCTTAACCCCAAATGGTTCGGTGGTTTTGGCACAGAATTTCATCATAATACTGGGACCGATAGCAATCACCCGGTCAATCTTTTCGTCACCTTCCAGCAGTTCTTTCAGCGGCTCGGTTACCAGCCCCTTGCGTCCGTAAGAGCCATCATCAGTAGTAACTATCAGCTGGTCACTGACACTGCGTAGTTCATCCTCCCAGAAGATAAGGTCTTTACTCCGTGCTCCCATAATAGAGATGACCCGGTTTCCTTTCTCCCTCATCGCCCTGGCGATAGGTCTGATAGTAGCCACCGCAAATCCCCCAGCCACACAGACAACGGTGCCAAATTTCTCAATGTGGGTAGGTAAACCCAGCGGTCCGGTAAACGTGGGAATAAAGTCGCCGGTTTTTAACCGGGCTAACTTGTGGGTGGTGGTTCCCACCTCCATAAAGACAATGGTAACACTCCCCTCTTTATTATCCCAGTCGGCAATGGTAACCGGGATGCGCTCCCCCGCCTCATCAACCCTGACAACCACAAATTGTCCCGCCTGAGCCTTCTCGGCTACCGCCGGTGCCTCAACCTTAAACAAATGGATATTGGGCACCAGGTCTTGTTTTAACAATATCTTGTACACTTTTTATCTCGCCTCCATATGAGACTATTAAATCTTAGCTAAAATCCTTATAATTTACCACTAAATTGCCTACAATTCAATGTATGTAATGGTTGTCTTATTGCTGTTAAGAGTATAAGATATTAAATGGCACTGATTAACCAATAAACTAGCAGGAAAGAGGGTGATAGCAGGACTGAGTACTATTAGTGATTGATTTATTTTTATCTTAGCAATTAAAAAATAATCTTCCGAGAGGATAATATAAATGAATGCAGAACTAATTCACATCGGATTTAGCAATATTGTAGCTATGAACAGGGTTATCGCCATAGCTTCACCAAACTCAGCACCTACCAAACGCACCATCCAGGAAGGAAGAACCAAAGGGCTGCTTATTGATATGACCAATGGCAGACGGACTAAGGCTGTCATCTTCACTGACAGCGGACATATTATACTAGCCGCTTTAGCCCCGGAAACTATCGGTGGCAGGTTACAAGTAAGCCGGGAAAGCCCAGCATTAAGACCAGAGCAAAGTGATGAGCCAGACGAGCCGTAAAAGTCAGCATCTACCCCATTCGCTGACAAAACCACTACTTATAGTCCTCTCCGGTCCCTCAGGAGCGGGTAAAGATGCCGTCTTAACCAGGCTGAGGGAAACGGGGCACCCCCTTGAGTATGTCACCACTGTAACCACTCGCCCCCAGCGAGCTAACGAGAGAGACGGTGTGGATTACCACTTTGTCTCCACCGAAATGTTCCGGAAGATGATGGAAAATAAGCAGCTGCTGGAATGGGCAAATGTCTACGGCAATATGTATGGCGTGCCCGGGCAACCGGTCAAGCAAGCACTGGACAGAGGGAAAGATGTAATGGTGAAAGTTGATATTCAAGGGGCAGCCACCATCAAAAAAATACTGCCCCAGGCAGTATTTATCTTCCTGATGCCCCCGTCAACAGAAGACCTCAGTCAAAGACTAGAGCAGCGCAATACCGAATCACCCTTCAACCTAACTCTACGCCTAAAAACTGCCGAGGGAGAAATAAAGCAACTACCCATGTTTGACTATGTTGTAGTGAACGAGCAAGGTAAAATCAATTCGGCAGTATCACATATTAAGGCCATTGTCACCGCCGAAAAGTGTCGGGTAACTCCCAGGGAAATTGCCCTGTAAAACGGCTAAACTATAGCGTGCAGCAGCCAGGCAAACAGATAGCCCAGCACACCACAAATAGGAAAGGTCAATATCCAGGCGGCAATGATGTTGCCGGCTATTCCCCACCGCACTGCTGACAGTCGCCTGGTGGCACCCACCCCCATAATAGATGCATTTATACAATGGGTAGTGCTTACTGGAATACCCCACTGCCCCATAAATGCCCCGTGTGAGGCAATTTCAATCACCGTAGCTGCTGAGGCTTGGGCGGCAAAGCCATGAACCGGCCTAAGGGTAGTAACCCTCATTCCTACCGTTTTTATGACCCGCCAGCCACCGAGAGCCGTCCCGGCACTAATGGCCAAAGCTGATATCACTATTACCCACCACAAATTAGGATTGAATATGGAGAGACGGTCCCACAAGCTAGCATCGTTATAAAAAATTACCAGTGCCATAGTGATAACACCTATCGGCATCTGACCATCATTCTTGCCATGGCTATAAGCCATAAAGGCAGTAGTCAAAAACTGCAATCTACTGAAAAGTCGTCGCATCCTATCGGGAGCAACTCGCCGGAATAGCCAGTACAGACAGACCATCACCACAAAACCACCGCTAAAGCCGAGCAAAGGGGCTACGCCTACCGCCACTAGAATCCGCTGCATAATACCCCATACCACCGCCTCACTACCTGCCACTGCCATCCCAGCCGCCGCCAGCCCGGCAATAAATCCATGGTGTAAACTTATCGGCAGACCAAGATAAGTAGCCAGTGTCCCCCAGATAATAATGGAAGCTAAAGCAGCAATTATCGTCAGATAGGTTATTGCCTCAGGAACCAAAATCCCCTTGCCAATAGTTTTAGCCACCAGCGTGCCGGTAGCAGCGCCGGCCATATTGGCTACGACGGCTATCATAAGGGCACTTCGGGGGGAAAGAGCGCGGGTGCCTATGGCTGGAGCAATGGCATTAGCGGCATCATTGAAACCGTTAACTACGCCAAAACCAACAGCCAGAATAATAATGAAGACGAGAATAAATAAGGAGGAATCAGGCATGTTTGAGGGCTACCCCTTCAAGGACGTTAGCCACATCCTCGCACCTGTCAGTGGCGCTCTCCATTTGCTCAAAGATTTCACGCCACTTAATAATTCGAGCAATGTCAGAGGTATCATCAAACAACTCAGCCAGGGCGGAGCGATACACAGTGTCTGCCGCATTCTCTAAACGATTTATCTCGACACACCGGTTAAGAATTTTCTGCAACTCACCACGGTGACGCAGCAGAGGTATGGCACTCTCCACCTCGTTTGCAGCCTGTAGTATAATCTCAGCCAGCTCTTTAGCCTTCTGTCCGGGACGCTCTACCTTGTAGATAAGCATAGTGTCACTCGCAGCCTTTATAAAGTCGGTTACATCATCCAGAGTATGAGCCAGCATGGTTATGTCCTCTCTATCAAATGGAGTAACAAAAGTACGATTCAGCTGCTCCATAATCTGATGAGTAATTCTATCCCCTTCATGCTCCAGCTCGGTTATTTCAGCTACTCTCCCCCCAACATCCTCCCAATTGTCAACCACTTCTTTTAGCGCTTGAGCCGCCCTGACCATATTCCGAGCACTCTCTTCAAAAAGGTCAAAAAACTTCCGCTCCTTGGGAATAAGAGAAAACTTAAACACAGCTGGTTCTCCTTTGACAATAGACAATATACCTGGAAAAGTAAGCTCTGGAGAGGTAAGAACAATAGTTCACTGTAGACTTCCTTCTTTGTGAGTTTAGGGAAGAGATATACAATTGTCAAGCCAGCATGGAGATTATTATTAACCTATCCCCCTGCCCCCCTTCCAAGAATAAATCCTAAATTCTAAGCACGAAACCCTAAACAAATCCAAAACACTAATTACCAAAACCAAAACCCTCACATTCAGGATTTACTTCTGGGAAAAAGTTTACAACCCCATCCCCCTTTGTCCCCCTTCCCCTTGCTAAGGGGAAGGGGGAGTTGGGTCGAGAGGGGGCTTTGCCCCTCTCTAAAATCTCTTCCTCCTTTTTTGATGGTAGGAAGCTTATTTAATCAGGGATGTTTAAGAGGGACGCCAGTCCCCCTTCCAAGAATAAATTCTAAATCCTAAGCACGAAACCCTAAACAAATTCAAAATACTAATTACCAAAACCAAAAACCTTAGTATTTGTACTCAGGGTTTAGAAGTTAGAACCTATCTTGAGAAAGAGGCGTGTCTAAGAGGGGCTTTAGCCCCTCTTTTCTTTTCTTCCCCCTCTCCTATCAAGGAGAGGGGGATTAAGGGGGTGAGGTAGATAATACTATTATTTTTTATTATCTTTTCCCACCCACCACCCTATATGGAAGAGGGATTGAGGCCAATAACTAACCTGCATGATTTGTTGACAGCCGGCAGGTAGACGAGTAAAATTTTTCAATTGTGGGCTAGTGAATAAGTATGTATAACAGTTGGCGACCCAAGCCGGGTGACCGGATTTTCCGCCCCCGACGAATTAAACGCTACCACCTAAGACGAGTACTAGGCGTTTCCGCCGTATTTAGTGCTGGCTACGGAAATGTCGGCTCTTCTATCTATTATGCCTTAGGTATTGTGGCTCTGGTAGCTATGGGGGCAACGCCATTAGCCCTTGGTATCGCTGGTATTCTCTTTATATTTACCGCCCTCACCTACGCTGAAGGCACTGCCATGTTACCTGAGGCAGGCGGTTCAGCTAGCTTCGCCCGGCACGGCTTCAACGATACCGCTGGCTTTACTGCTGGCTGGGCATTGATGCTATCTTACATTGTTACCATCGCCATCTCTGCCTTTACCATCCCACCCTATCTGGGTTTCTTCTGGGAACCATTCAAGACCTCCCCCATCATCGGCACCACAGTTTCTATGGGCATTGTTATCTTCCTTATGATTATAAATGTCATTGGCATAAAGGAGACCTCCATCATCAATGTGGGAGCAGCCATAATAGACATATGCACACAGCTTGCCATAATTATCATCGGTTTCATACTATTATTCAACCCGACACTCCTTTGGCATCGCATAATCGATAACTGGCCAACAGCAGAGAACCTGGTTCTAGGCATAGCTTTAGCTTCTATCGCCTACACCGGGATTGAAACTATGTCCCAGATGGCTGAGGAAACCAGACAACCTGAGAAAAAGGTGCCTAGAGCCTTAATTATGATGATAGTCACCGTCCTGGTTATCTTTGCTGGCATTTCCCTGGTATCACTGTCAGCCATGACACCACAAGAGTTAGCCTCGGAGTGGTCAAGAGACCCGGTAGCTGGTATCGCTGCCAGTATCCCCATAGAATTGATATCTACTGTTCTCAAGCCGCTAATAGCCATACTAGCTGGAACTATTTTGCTTATAGCCACCAATGCCGGGCTAATTGGCATCTCCAGGCTTGCTTTTTCTCTGGGAAGCCACAAGCTGGGACCATCAGCCCTTAGCCGGGTGCATCCCCGATTTAAAACACCCTATATTTCCATAATCCTGTTCAGCGTGGTGGCTCTCCTTATCCTTTCCCCCGGCTTTTTTGCCAGCAATGTTTTTAAAAACATGGGCGCCTTATACGCTTTCGGGTCCCTACTGGCGTTTATGTTCGCCCACGCCTCTATCCTCAGTCTGAGGGTCAGAAAACCAGAACTGCCACGCCCATTTAAACTTGGCGGGAATATAAAAATTAAGGGCTATGAGCTGCCTATAAGTGCTATTATAGGTTTAGTTACTACTGCGACAATATGGATCATAATATTAATTACCCAGCCCTACAGCCGCTGGGTCGGACTCGGTTGGATGGTTGCTGGTGCAATTATTTACTATTTCTATCGGCGAAAGGAGCATCTGCCTTTAAATCACCAGTAAAGGATTGTTTATTGACCTCACCCCCTTTATCCCCCCTCCCCTTAGTAAGGGAAGGGGGGCAGGGGGATAGGTTGTTAACAATCTTCAGTAAGGGTATTGTAGATTTTTAATAATGGTGTATAATACTCACTTAGAAGTAAAAGCTATGGAGTTCCACAAGATTTTAGTCCCCGTAGTGGGCACGAAAGCCGATGAGGATGCAATCAGACTGGCCTGTTCTCTGGCGAGGAAGAATAAGGGGAAAATCTGGGTAGTTTATGTGATTAGAGTGAAACGGGTTCTGCCCCTAGATGCTGAGATTGAGCCTGAAATTAAAAAAGCCGAAGATGTACTGGACCGCATGGACGGTGTTGCTGAAGAACAGGAATATGAGATTGACACTGACCTGCTTCAGGCTCGTGAGGTGGAGCCGACTATTGTTGATGAGGCAGTAGAACGGCATGCTGACTTAATCTTAATGGGTGTCCCCTACAAGACGCGCTTTGGTCAATTTAGCTTAGGGGATATAGTACCTTATGTATTAAAAAATGCGCCCTGTCGTGTTATAGTATATCATCAACCTACTATTTAGTGAGAGTGACTAATATGAAAGTAGTTATCATGGGTTGTGGACGAGTCGGTGCTCAGCTAGCAACACTGCTGGATGCCGAGAATCATTCAGTGACTGTTATGGACCTTGACGATTATAGTTTTCGAAGGTTACCGCCTGATTTCAACGGCACCGCACTGGTGGGCAACGGCATTGATGAAGAAGCACTGAAAAAGGCAGGCATAGAGGAAGCCGATGTTTTTGTCGCAGTAACTCAAGGAGATAACCGTAATGTCATGGCAGCCCAAATCGCCAAGCACATCTTCAATGTACCCAAAGTAGTCTGTCGTATTTATGACCCCCTGCGCCGGGACTTATATGATGCCCTGGGCATAGAGGCATTTAGCCCGACCACCATATTTGCCCAAATACTGAAGGAAGAAGTGGAGGGCTGAGGGAAAATATGTATATTATTATCATTGGTGGAGGCAAGGTAGGCTATTACTTGGCCCACGCTCTGGTGGATGAAGGGCATGAGATACTGGTAGTGGAGAAGAAGGAGAATAAGTGTGATTTCATCTGCAGTGAACTGGGCAGCGTTTGTTTCCACGGTGACGGCTGTGAGGCAGCTACCCTGGCTGAAATAGGCACCGGCCGAGCGGATATGCTTATCGCGGTAACCGGCGATGATGAAGATAATTTAGTTACCTGTCAGGTAGCCAAGCATAAATTCAATGTACCAAGAACTATCGCCCGCATCAATAATCCCAAGAATGAGACTATCTTCAAGAAGCTCGGGATTGATGTCACCGTAAGCAGCACTAATCTGATTCTGGAGAACATAGAAGAGGAAGTGCCCACACACCCCTTAACCCATCTACTAACCATAAGAGACAAGGGACTGGAAATCGTCCAGGTAAAAATACCACCTGATTCAATTACAGTAGGCAAATCAGTAAAAGAGCTTTCGTTGCCACCAGATAGCCGGCTGGTTCTAATTATTCCTGCGGAAGAGAAGCCTCATGTGCCTACTGTCAAAACTATACTTCAGGCTAGAGACCAGGTAATAGCGGTGACTCCTCCCGAGTCAGAGTTAGCACTACGAGCTGCCCTGAGAGGCGCCTGAAACCGATTATGAGACCCTCCACGACAAAAGGCGAACTTAACCGTTTTGGGACGCTGATTACTCTCCTGTTAGTAGCCATCATTATTATTGGTAGCACCGTAGCCTGGTTACGGCACAGCGAAAGCCAAGCCGTAGAGATTTCGATAACTCCCCCATCAAGTCAAGAGCAGTTAGACCAGATTTATATCGGCGGGGCTATCACTTACCCCGGTTTTTACCCGTTAACAGCCGAGGACAGCATCAGCGATATTATTGAAGCGGCTGGCGGAACCAACGGTATTGCCGACCTCTCTCAGCTTGAACTTTACATTTCTGAGGCAGACCGGGAACACCAGCCTCAGAAAGTTAACATTAATCGGGCTGAGGCCTGGCTTCTTGAAGCTCTACCTGGAATCGGCGAAACCAGAGCTAAAGCTATCATCGCCTATCGCCAGAATAACGGTCCTTTTCACCATACCAGCGAGTTAACCAGGGTAGAAGGCATAGGTGCTACCACCTATGAGCAGATTAAACAACTAATTACTGTAGCTGACTAATCTTCAGGACGGAGGCTTGTGCCACTTATCTATCTAAGCTGCGCCTGGGTGGCTGGTGTCTTGCTGGGGTCAAAATTTAATCTGTCGTTAGTCCTCATCCTTAGTGGGCTTACTCCGTTGCCTCTGCTTTTCTTCTTTCGTCAACATAAGAAATTAATAATTCTAGCCAGCCTGTGCCTTTTTGCCCTTTCCGGCGGTGCCTTTTGCTTTCAGTCATCCCTGCCCCCTGACGACCAGAGCTGCCTTCGTTCCTATAATAACCAGACGGTAACTATTAAAGGGATGGTCAATACTGACCCCGAGGACAGAGGCAACATTACCCACCTTCACCTCTCCGCTTCAGAAATAAAACCGGACAAGGAGTGGCAAAAGATATCGGGGACAGTGTTATTATTTGTGCCCCCATACCCTACCCATAGCTATGGTGATGTCCTCTTGGTCACCGGCAAGCTGGAGACTCCACCCCAACTGGATGACTTTGATTACAAGGGTTACCTGGCCCAGCAAGGAATCTATTCCACCATGCTCTACCCCAAAATAGATATTGTGGAGAGAGGCAAAGGCTTTCAGCCGTTGCAATGGGTTTACTCCCTTAGAAACAACCTATCCCAGACACTAGCCACGGTATTGCCTGAACCCCAGGCGTCACTAGCCCAGGGTATTGTTCTAGGCATTCGGGGCAATATCCCGCCACCGGTCAAAGAAGCTTTTGCTCACAGCGGTACTGCTCACTTACTGGCTATTTCCGGTCTCCATCTCAGTATTGTCGCTGGCATCTTACTCAGCCTCGGTATATGGCTCTTCGGACGAAGACGTTACACCTACATCTGGCTAGCCATAGGCACAATCTGGCTTTATGCCTTGCTTACCGGGATGCGCCCACCAGTACTTCGAGCAGCAATAATGGTCAGCCTGTTCCTCACCACTGACCTTCTGGGCAGACAGCGTAGCGGCATGACTTCTCTTGCCTTTGCCGCTGCCGTAATGATAGGCATCACCCCCCCAATCCTGTGGAACGTTTCCTTCCGGCTGACCTTTCTGGCGATGGCTGGTTTAATTCTCCTCGCCCCTCCCTTCCAGGCTACAGGCAGAAAAGCGGTCAAGGCTACTTTAGGGGAAGAAGGACCAGCCGTATCCATATCCAATTTCATTACCGACAGCTTCAGTATAACCCTGGCAGCAATCTTAGCTGTCTGGCCGGTTATTGCCTACTATTTCGGCATTGTTTCCTTTGTTGCTTCCCTAGCCACCTTTTTGGCTCTGCCAGCACTGCCGGGGATTATTATCACCGGGGTTTTAACCGGAGGCGTGGGACTCATTGCCCTGCCGGTAGCCCAGGTTATAGCCTGGTTTGTTTGGCTTTTTGCCTCCTATATGCTGCTGGTGGTTAACGGCTTCGCTGCCCTTCCCCTATCGTTCACTGAAATGGGCTCGGTTGACAGCACCCTGATATGGGCTTACTATTCAGTCCTGGTTATAGCAATCGGGCTCAACAGTTACCGACATAAGTTGAGTGAATTGGTGCCTCAAATCAAAAACATGCTGAAGTCAGCAGTAGGTAATGTTACCAACCTGACCTCACGACTACCCACAAAATGGGTTATCCCGCCGTTATTGGTGTTAGCCATCCTGGCATCAGTAGCTGCTGCCACCATGCCTGATGATAAACTTCGGGTGAGCATTCTTAATGTCGGTGAAGGCGACGCCATACTCATTTCTCAGGGGAGTCAGCAGACCTTGATAGATGGTGGTCCCGACCCCAACAAAATATGCCTTGAGCTGGGCAAAGAAATGCCATTCTGGGATAGGACTATTGAGCTGGTAGTGTTGACCCACCCCGAAGCCGACCACGTAACGGGACTGGTAGAGGTTCTCCACCGCTATCAAGTAAAGCAGGTTATGGAAAGCAGTCGGGAAAATGATACCGATATTTATCGGGAGTGGCAAAGGCTGATTGAGGGAAATGGCATTAAGCCAACTACAGCTCAAGCAGGACAGCAAATTGACATGGGTCATGGAATAACTATGGGGGTGCTTCATCCCCAGGAGGAACTTCTAGAAGACACCGGTCCTGAACTTAACAACAACTCCATAGTGCTGCGCCTGGTTAAAGGCAAAGTAAGCTTCCTGCTGACGGGAGACATTGAGCAGGAGGCAGAACTTGAGCTTATCGCCCGCCGAGCTAACCTGAGGAGCACTGTGCTCAAGGTTGCCCACCACGGCTCAGACACCTCTACCACCCCTGAGTTCTTAGCCGTGGTCAACCCTCAGCTAGCTGTTATCTCCGCAGGCGAAGACAACCCCTTTGGTCACCCCGACGATGAGGTAATAAATAGACTGGAGGAGAGATTAGACCCGGAAAATATTTTCCGTACGACTAAGCACAGCACCATAGAATTTATTACGGATGGCGAACGGCTGTGGGTAAAGGTGGGGAAATGAATAGTGGATGGGTGTTGCACAAGTAACGGAGGCTCATAATGGAAGAAAAGATATGGCATTTAACTGACGATTTTAATAAGTTACCGGCTAGAGATTTATTGAAGAATATCCTTAGAGATGACAGAAAGAACTATGATAGAGCAGAATCGGAACTTGGCGAAGATATTGAGTTATTGAATGAGGCAATAGTCCTATATATAGAATCACTTCAGGCAGCTTACAATCTTATAGACAAGTGGAAAGGTAATAATTCTAATAGAGCAGCGATTGCAATGCTGGTATCCACTCTAAATTACATTCTTCTTGCTAGACATGGCATACTACTAGGTTATTACCCAGAAGTTCGAGATTTGTTAAGAAGCTGCTATGAACGAATTTCCAGATGTAACCTCTTTTTCTTTGACGGCGCGACAGCACGTAGATTCTTTGAAGGCAAGTCAGTTTGGCAGAATGAAGTGACTCAAAAACTCAGTAGATTAGAAGAAGAATCAGATAAAAGAGAAGAACTTCGTAAAAGTCTTCAAAAGTATTACGATTTTATGTCGGAAGTAGCACATCCTAATCTAAAGTCGTTTGAAGCTCGTTACGGAAAGGAAAATCTCGGAGAACGAGTAGGATTAAACTATTCTTTCGGTGGTCTTATGTCATCCGAAAGGGGACCTGTTGTTATCATACGACTACTACAAACTGTATTGAGTGCATTGAGGATTTTGGGAGTCATACTACCCGAAGAATCAGGAAGTTGGGACAAAAAATATCAGCAAATCAGTACAAGATGTGAAGAAATGGTTGATAAACTTTAGAATAATCATCTTCTAGCTACTACTTTGTGTCTATTGCGTATCGGTCTCCAAGATTGCTCACTCCGCAATAAATCACCCTAACCTTTTCATTCCACCTGCGTTATAGTATAGTGAAGCAAGGATAATAAGCGGGAGGCTCTCTTATGAAAAGGTTAATAATAGGAATTGCCTTAGTCATGCTGTTGCTGATACCGGTTTCCTGCGCCAAGGCACCAACACCAATGCCAGCACCGTCACCAGCGTCACCAGCGCCAGCCCCAACTATCATACTTCCACCTTCGCCAGCACCGGAGGAAGTCTATAAGGGAGATGGGGCTGGGGCTTTGCCATCAACCGCCGAGGAGCGGATGATAGTCCGCACCGGGAGTATGTCGCTGATAGTAGAGGATGTGATTGATACCCGGGATGCAATAGCCCAACTGGCAGTAAGCTTTGACGGCTATGTGGTGTCATCACGAATTTCGGGGGAAGAAGAGGAGATGAGGGGATGGATTGCTTTTCGTGTGCCTGATGAGACATTTGAGCAAACATTAGCCGAACTCCGCAGTATGGCAGTCAGGGTGGAGTCGGAGAGCACCGATAGTCGGGATGTAACCGAGGAATATGTTGACCTGGAATCCAGGCTCAAAAATGCTGAGGCAACGGAACAACAATACCTGGCCCTTCTGGAAAAAGCCGAGAATGTGGAGGATATTCTCGGAATTTACGAAAGATTGTCGCGAGTGCGGCAGGAGATAGAGCAAATTAAGGGACGAATGCAGTATCTGGAGCGGACCTCATCAACATCCCTGATAGAAGTGCGTCTGGAGCCTGAAACTACTGCTAAACCGTTGGTTCGTGCCGGCTGGAGTGCCCTAGAAGCACTCAAGTCCGCCGCCCGGGGCATTGTTATCTTCGGGCAATTCCTGGGAACGCTAACTATCTGGCTTTTAATCTTTAGCCCGGCATGGGGAGCTATTCTGGGTATTGTCCTCTGGTGGCGCCACCGCCGGAAGAAGAGGAAAGCCGCTTCATAATATCATCACGGCTCAAACCATCAATAGCAATAAGTTTGTTACGGCTGGTGTGACCTTTGATAATACTTACTCTGCTCCTGCTTACACCTAAAAGCTGACCGAGAAAAGCTATTAACTGCTCGTTGG
>DATKVW010000134.1:0-6595 GCA_035529875.1 Dehalococcoidales bacterium
AGGGAAGGGGGTCAGGGGGATAGGTTTCCAAACGAACATCTAAGAGAGTAAGGGCTTGGCAAGCTCTTTTCTAAGCCCTGAATCCTAAACCTGAAGGTTTGGTTTTTGATAATTAGTATTTTGAATTTGTTTAGGGTTTCGTGCTTAGGATTTCACTGTAGTCTTTGCACCTTTTAGGTATTGGGTAGCAACCTACCCCCTTAATCCCCCTCCCTTACCAGGGGGGGGACAGGGGGATAGGTTCTAAACGAATATCTAAGGGGATAGGCTGCTTAAAAACTTACTGGAATAACGATTGCTCATCATTACCACATAGATTATAATATCAGCCAAAACTGGCAGAAAAATGTGTCACTAATAATATGAACGAGCACAGCCTATTGACAAACTTATATCAGAAGCATATAATGATTCATTGATACTGATCTTCTACTTTATCTTCCCCAGACAAATCCAGCGTAAGGATGCTTTTAGATTGAATCCTTAGAGGTTTTATTCCCCCCTATGCCAAAGTATATATTTGTTACTGGTGGCGTAGTAAGCTCAGTGGGCAAAGGCATCACTGTCGCTTCTATTGGCACCATTCTAAAAAGTCGCCAAATCAGCGTGACAGTGCAGAAACTGGACCCCTATCTCAATGTAGACCCGGGGACAATGTCACCTTATCAGCATGGTGAGGTATTCGTTACCCAGGATGGCGCTGAGACTGACCTTGATTTGGGCAACTACGAGCGTTTCATTGATGCCAATCTTACCGCCGAATCCAATGTTACCTCAGGTCAGATTTACCGTGACGTTATTGCCAAGGAAAGGAGAGGGGATTTCCTGGGAGGCACCATCCAGGTGGTGCCCCACATTACCACCGAGATAAAAGATAGGTTTAAAAAGCTAGCCGAAAAATCCCAGGCGGATGTAGTCATTATAGAAGTAGGGGGCACCGTAGGCGATATTGAGGGGCAGCCCTTCCTGGAAGCCATCAGGCAAATGAGAAATGATGTTGGGCGGGGTAATGTGCTCTATGTTCATGTCACCCTCCTCCCCTACCTTAGCTCCACCCTTGAGCTAAAGACCAAGCCCACCCAGCACAGTGTCAACGAACTCAGACGCATGGGCATCCAGCCTGATGTCATTATCTGCCGCAGTGACTACCCCATACCGGAAGGGACCAGAGATAAAATATCCCTGTTCTGTGATGTTAACAAAGAGGCAGTTATTCCCCTGACTACGGTATCCTCCATCTATGAAGTACCAATGATCCTGGAAGAAGAAAAACTGGGGCAACTTATCGTGGACAAACTTAACCTCAAGGCTCAATCAACCGACCTGAGCCAGTGGCGGGAGCTGGTCACCAGACTTAAGGCGCCCCTTGAGCCGGTTAATATTGCCCTGGTGGGCAAATATACCGAATTACAGGATGCCTACTACTCGGTTCGTGAGGCATTACGCCATGCTGCTCTGTATCATAATAGAAGTCTTAACCTGCTCTGGGTTAATTCAGAAGATTTGGAAAAGGATGGAACCGATGCTCTACTTCGCTCAGCCCAGGGTATTATCGTCCCCGGTGGCTTTGGCATTAGAGGAATAGAGGGCATGATAAAAGCCGCCAGCTATGCCCGAAATAATGAAATCCCCTATCTGGGATTATGCCTGGGGTTGCAGGTTATGGTAATTGAGTTTGCCCGCTGTGTCTTTGGTTCAGCAGCATCAAACTCCTCCGAGTTTGATGCCACCACCCCTTACCCGGGAATTGACCTCCTCCCTGAACAGAAGACGACAGAAAACAAGGGAGGCACCATGCGCCTGGGTAACTACCCCTGTCAACTAATTGAGGACACCCGTGCCGCTAAGGCTTACAGGCAGAGCCTGATTCATGAGCGACATAGACACCGCTACGAATTTAATAATGACTTTCGCACTCCGTTACAAGAGGCAGGAATGGTTTATAGCGGACTGTCCCCTGATGGCAGACTGGTAGAAATCTGTGAGCTAACCAATCATCCGTGGATGATTAGTTGCCAGTTCCACCCCGAATTTAACTCTCGTCCCAGCCGCCCTCACCCCTTGTTCCGTGATTTCATCGATGCTGCTAAAGATGTACTACGTGAAGGAGCCCAACCACCACTACCCCTTCCGTAATAGTTTATGATAGAATACCACACCAGAAAGGAGAGGTCATATGCGTATCTTCCTGGATACAGCTAATATCGACCAAATCAGAGAAGCTGTCAAGCTGGGTATCGTTAGCGGTGTTACCACCAACCCGAGTCTGGTATCTAAAGAGGCAGCAGCCGATTATGAAGCCACCGCCAAAGAAATCTGCTCCATTGTCCCTGGACCTGTCTCGGTGGAAGTGCTGGTTGAAGGGGCTCAAGACATGATTGAACAGGCGCGTAAAATCTCCACATGGGCACCCAATGTAGCGATTAAAATCCCGGCAACCACTGCCGGACTGGAGGCAACATCAGTCCTGGCTAAAGACAAGATAAAGGTAAACTTCACTCTGTGCTTCTCGCTGAATCAAGCCCTGCTCGGGGCACTGGCTGGCGCCACCTATGTCAGCCCCTTTGTCGGTCGGCTTGATGATATCGGGCACGATGGCATGCTGCTAGTCAAGGATATTGTTGACGTTTTCCAGCACTACCAATTGCCTACCCAGGTGATTGCTTCCAGCATCCGTCACCCCATGCACTGTGTGGTGGCGGCTAAGTTCGGAGCTCATATTGCTACCGTTCCTTATAAGGTATTAATGCAGATGATGCAACATCCGCTTACCGATATCGGTGTTGCCCGCTTCCTTTCCGACTGGCAACGCGTTTCCCATAAATAGACAAGCACCACGGGGGCTTCAAAATAACCACAGGAGACATACACATGAACATTGCCGAGCTAGAAACCAAAAACAGAGACGAGCTCATTGAACTGGCTAGAGATACAGGTATCTCTAACTATGCCAGTCTCAGGAAACAAGAACTTATCATGCGCCTGCTTGAGGCATATACCCAGCAACAGGGTAATATCTTCGGCGGCGGTATTCTGGAGATTATGAATGACGGCTATGGTTTCCTCAGACAGGATACCCTGTTGCCCAGTTCAGCCGATATCTATATATCCCAGTCCCAGATTCACCGCTTTGGCCTGCGCACCGGTGATATGGTGGCTGGTCAGAGTCGAGCCCCCAAAAGCGGCGAAAAGTACTACAGCCTGCTCCGGGTGGAAGCCATCAACGACATCAATCCCGAGCTTGCCAAACGCCGACCCCATTTCACCTCGCTTACCCCTACCTACCCCGACAAGCTAATTGACCTGGAGACCTCAGCTAGTAACCTATCCACCCGGCTGATAAACCTCATTGCTCCTATCGGGCGAGGCCAACGGGGCTTAATCGTGTCACCACCCAAAGCGGGCAAGACAATACTGCTCAAATCCATAGCCAATGCCGCTACCTCCAATTATAATGACATTCACCTGATGGTATGCCTTATCGGGGAGCGACCCGAAGAGGTAACCGATATGAAGCGCTCGGTCAAGGGTGAGGTGATAAGTGCTACCTTTGATGAGCCGGTAGAGAATCATACCCGGGTTGCCGATTTAGCCCTGGAGAGAGCCAAACGTATAGTAGAAAGTGGTAAGGACGTGCTCATCCTCCTCGACGGCATCACCCGTCTCACCCGCTCCTACAACCTGTCTGTTCCTCCCAGCGGGCGCACCCTTTCCGGCGGTATTGACCCCGCTGCCCTCCACCCCGCCAAGCGTTTCTTTGGTGCTGCCCGCAACGTGGATGAGGGTGGTAGCCTGACTATCATCGCCACCTGCCTTATTGACACCGGTTCCCGTATGGATGACCTCATCTACGAGGAGTTCAAGGGAACGGGTAATATGGAACTCCACCTCGACCGCCGATTGTCCGAACGCCGCATCTTCCCGGCTATTGATATCCCGCGCAGTGGCACCAGACGAGAAGAACTGCTTCTGGATGAAAACACGATAAAGCAGGTATGGCTGCTGCGGCGCATGGTATCTATGGTTTCCGCTGATTCCCCCAACTTTGCCGAAGCGACCGAGCGAGTTTTGGAACGCCTGAGCAAGACAAAAACCAACACTGAATTTCTGGCTAACCTGGGGCGAGAAATATAGCAAAATGAACAAAGATTATGAAACCGGGGGAATCAGATTCTCCCCGCAACTCCTGGTGGTTATATTGATAGCCGTCTTCTTTGGTGTTGCCCTGTACCTCCGAGTTTGCCCCCCCTTTGACCAGGTATTCAGCGGCGACTGGATAAAGTTTACCAGTGTTGATGCCTACCGCCATATGCGCCAGGTGGACAACTTCGTCTATAACTTCCCCCATTTCTTTTCCTTCGACCCCTACCTCATCTACCATGAGGGTATCGGTCTGGCGATGGGTAAGATTCACTTCTTTGACTGGCTCCTCGGCGGCATTATCTGGATAATTGGCCTGGGTTCACCAACACAGCACACGGTTGATGTGGTCGGTGCTTATTTCCCGGCAGTTCTGGGGGCTTTATGTGTTGTCCCGGTCTATTTCATCGGTAAAGAGCTATTCAATCGCTGGGCTGGGGTCATCGCCGCCGGCTTAATCGCCCTGCTCCCCGGCGAATTTCTGGGTCGGTCTATCCTCGGCTTCACCGACCACCATGTGGCTGAGGTCCTGTTCAGCACCACCACCATCCTATTTCTAATTCTGGCGATTAAAGCAGCGAGACAAAGGCAGGTAACTTTTGACCACATCAAGCACCGGGATTGGGCGACACTCAAGAAGCCGGTTATTTACAGTCTGTTTACCGGCATCTTTCTGGGAATCTACCTCCTCTCCTGGACAGGAGGGCTGTTCTTTGTCTTCGTCATCGCCCTTTATCTGGTAATTCAGTCCATCATTGACCATCTGAGGCGCCAGCCCATTGAATATCTATGCCTGGTTGGTGTTATTCTTTTCCTGGTTGCTCTGTTAATCTACCTGCCAGCCCTTCGCGGAAGGATTTACCCTACCTCCATGGTTATCGCCTTGCTTACCCCCTTAATCCTGACCGCCATCTCCCGGCTGATGATAGCCAGGAAAATAAAACCAGTCTATTACCCGCTGAGTCTGCTGGGGGTGGGGCTGGTGGGAATGGGAATCATCGCCGCCATCAGCCCTCTGGTAACTTCGCCGACTCAACCTCCCCTGCTCAACTCTATGCTAAGTCAATTCGGCGTTTTCGCCCCCGCCGGTGTTCAACTTGCCACCCTGGAAATGCAGCCCATCCTTTTCCCCGCGGGTGAATTCTCGTTTAGGGTTGTCTGGGCAAACTTCACCACCAGCATCTTCCTCAGCCTCATTGCCTTCGGCTTTTTAATCTACTTTGTCATCAAGCAGAGGGATGCCGGAATGACTCTGCTCATAGTATGGAGTCTGGTAATGCTGGCCGCCACCCTGGGACAGCGCCGCTTCGCCTACTACTTTGCCGTCAATGTCGCTCTGCTCACCGGCTACATCTCCTGGCGGGTCCTTGTTCTGGCTGGTCTGGGCAAACCAGCAGTGGCGCCGACGGAAATACCAGCCAAAGGGGAAAGGGGAAAGACAAGGCTCAAAAAAAGAACCAGCCTCTTTGCCACCAGTTACCTGAAAATAGCTTTCGCGGTAATAGTTATCTTCTTCCTCGTTTTCTTCCCCAATATTAGACCGGCGATAACCACCGCCTCACAGGCACGCTTTGCCCCCGATGATGCCTGGTGCGATTCCCTCACCTGGCTTAAAGAAAATAGCCCGGAACCTTTCGGTGACCCGGAATACTATTACCAGCTCTACCAGATGCCGGCAGGAGAAAGCTATAAAGACTATGAATACCCTGAATCTGCCTACGGGGTAATGGCGTGGTGGGATTATGGCTTCTGGATTACCCGCATTGGTCACCGTCTGCCCGTTGCCAACCCGGGGCAAGCGACAGAGCCGGTGGTTAATGTCGCCCGCTGTTTCATAGCCCAGGATGAAGACTCAGCCAGCGAGATAGTAGAGGAACTGAACTCACCCTACCTGATTATTGATTTCACCACCGTTACCCAAAAGTTCTGGGCAATTGCCACCTGGGCAGGTAAGAAAGATGCTGGTTTCCACGAACCCTATTACCTGCCCACGCAAGAGGACTTTGTTATGCTTTTCTACCCGGAATACTACCAGTCACTGGCAGTCAGGCTGTATAACTTTGATGGCAGGGCGGTAACCCCGGAAAAGACTTATGTAATCTCTTTTAAGGAAAGTAGAGACCGGGAGGGCGAGACCTACAAGCAAATCACCAGCTCCCAGTCCTTCACCAGCTATGAGGAAGCGGCTACCTATTTATCACAGCAGGAGTCAGACAATTATAGAATAATTGGCATTAACCCGTTTCAGAGCCCGGTGCCCCTGACAGCAGTAGAACACTACCAGCCGGTTTATGGCTCTGATATCCGGGTAAAAAATGTTGGCATGGAAGACCTCTCGGCGGTGAAAATATTTGAATACATTAAATGAGAAACTTGAAGAGGGGTAGAGAGATTATTTAGAACCTCACCCTCTTAGATACCAGTTAGCAACCTACCCCCTTTATCCCCCTCCCTT
>DATKVW010000135.1:0-2875 GCA_035529875.1 Dehalococcoidales bacterium
CCTTAAAGAGAGCACATCAGCACTTAAATCAAGGCTCTCTTGCGCTAACTTGGCTCGCCACACACCGTAGGGGGTAGATAGCCAGCAATAATCGCCATGGTGAGCAATAGCCATACCAGATTCATCGGATAGATTAAACGGCACTGGCTCATGCCACAGGTTATCAATGAACTTGGTGCCAGCGACAGAGTGCGACCAGAAGGGGCGATTATAGGCCTCGGTGCCAGTAAACCTCTCGATGGAAAAACACCGGTAGACATCCGGCTTATCCATAAACGCCCTGTGGTATTCAAAGTTACCATCTGCTGGTGCTGAGGCGAACTCCTTAAGGGTTGACCAGGTGCCAGCGGCTACCTCACCGCCATCGCCATAAACAAGTGACCATAGCTTAAAGTTGCCGTTGGAATCCTTTCCGGTGATAAAGAGATTCCAGTCGCCATCATATATAGTAGCCACTCCGGAAAGGTCGCCAGTGGTTTTATCCCAGGAGGTTTTAGTCTGCCACTCGCCACCCACATACTTTTTAACATAGAGGGTAGCCTGGTCGGCAAAGAATAGGGCTAAATCGCCATTTGGCTTGTAGGCAGCAGCTATGCCATAGATGGCGGTAGTAGGGGAATAGTCAATAAGCTCAGGGCTTCCCCAGTTAGCGCCGCAGTCAGTGCTCTTTAGCTGGTAAATCCCCCGGTCATTCTTTATCCAGAATATACTTACCTCAGCCCCTAGAGAGCAGCAAGCGACAATAACGACATTATACTGGTTACAGTATATCCACTGGCTGAAATCAGATTCAGGGCCAGGGTTAGCCACCCGCTGACGATATAACTTCCTTGCGTCAGATGGGGGCGTTACCCTAACCCTGATAAGAGAGCCGTCATCGGGGATGGTCAGGGCGTGAAAATAATCAGCCTCCGAGCCAGTATAGAGCCTTGTCCAGTCAAGCCTCACTACCCCAGCAATCTTATTTTTGGCTTCCACCTTAACAAAAGGGGTACGACTGGCTTCCTTCTGAGCAGCTAGTAATGTTGATGTTAGGCTTCTCATCGCTTCACTTACCCTTTTGGTCCGGGATATATTCCTTCCCCCAGAAAAGATGACCGGCAATGTAGCCCAGCGTAAATACCAGAAGATTAAATCCCAGAGCCAATGGCCGAGCAGTGCTCCTATGGCTACCAAGCCGATAATCCAAAGACCTTCTAGTTTGTGCCAGGTATCCCGCAGAATATAAGTCCAGGGGCGCCCCCCTAATTTAATCCAAAGGGAGTGGTAAATTTTTTCTAGCATCTCTTAATTGCCTCTCCTTGCCTCTTCTCTAGTACATACTCTTTTGAAGGGAGAGGACACCCGGTTTTTTACGGCCCATAGTCAGTTGATTTAGATACTGGTGGATAGTAGGGTTCATAGAGGGAGCGGACTCTAACCCGGTTTCTCCTCCCCAACCTCTTAAGCTCAGCCTTGAAATACCTGAGTTTCTCCTTTCCCCAGGTGAGGAATTCCTTGGGGGTCATTAAACCGCCGACATTGACCCGATTGATGGCATAAGCTGCCCCCTCTACAGCAGCATAGCCACAGGCGCCGGCAGCAACCAGGTCTTCGTGCTTGGTGGGGATGCTGGAGCCTTCAGCATCAATGGTGTGTAGCTTACCGTAGTAGATATGGGCATTTGAGCCATCGGGAATCTCATCACCAAGCAGGGTCAAAGTGTCTGCCCAAAGGGAGTAGCGCTGGTATTTCCTGGGGAACTTATCTATCGGGTATTCCACCGCCTCTATCACAATCCTATCGGTTAAGGCCGATATATCAATCTCCCTTGAGCCTGAAGTAGTAGCTTTAATTACCTTCTGCTCGTAGGGAACAGCCTCTGAGAAGTCCTTAACGGCATGGGTGATATGTCTATCCATCTCCTCATCAGTCCAACGATAGTTAGTGTCATCCTCATCGTGTAAATCACGCCTAACTATGGCTCTCATCTCGGTTAGGTTCATAATGACTACTCCTTTAGCTTTCTACCTCAACCCTTTCTAGCCTGGTGCATGGCAAGCCTTCGTCGTGTCGGCAAATCTCATACTCACAGAAGCTTACCTCCTTATTGACCTCACTTTCATTAATACTAACTGCCTCTTTAGCCTTGTTCTTGGCATAGTTCATTAGCAGTTTAGCATCTGCTTCGTTGTCAAATGACAAGTCAAGGCGAACTCTATACTTCATTACCGATACCTCCATTTAGCAGCTAGATAACTGAGCTGTATTTCTATACCGGTTAAAGCTCGGTTTCTAATCCTGACCTCATCAATGCGACCACCGAAAAAGGATGTTGTTCCATCCCCTCTGGCCCCTATTTTTACACTGCCAGCTCCGCCGTAGCCCGAGACAGTAGCTGATTGACCGACTAGCTCCCCGTTCACATAGCCCTTAAACTTCTCCACCTCTTTCTCCCAGACCAGAGCCAGATGGTTCCGCCGGGTCACATCAAACCCTGTCGGGGGAGCTAAGGCTACGCCCCTCATATAGAACAGACTATCGATTGGATTAAGCATAACTACCCAGTCAGTGGAGTAAGGATCAAGGGCATGGGCCTGGCTAAAAGCGAATATCTTGTTAATATTAGCAGCCTCAATCCACGCTTCAGCTGTAAAATCGCCACCGCCACTTAAATCCTTGGTTAAGCCAGTATCAATGTAATCATCATTACCATCAAAGCTTCTGCCCCGAGGCGTCCATAAAGCACCATGAGCCACAGCCAGATGCCCATACACATCCTTCGACATGAAGGAGGCGCCATCTAGTTTATGAAGAGGTAGATATAATACAGTACTCGGGTCGGTAGGCCACCGCCCAAGAGCATATTTAGGGTCTTGCCAGTAAATACCGGTTT
>DATKVW010000136.1:0-7986 GCA_035529875.1 Dehalococcoidales bacterium
TTTTCAGGGTATAGTTGATTTGTTGACGATGAAAGGGTATGCCGGCTCTCCGGCTAAGGAGACTGAGATACCCTCATCTCTGCAAGCCCGGATAAGCTCTTTTCACGATAAACTGGTGGAGGGGATAGCCGAGATTGATGATAATCTACTGGAGAAGTATCTGGGTGGCGAGGAGCTCACTCAGGAGGAGCTAATTAGTGGCTTGCGCCAGGCAATAATTAGCGGTAAGATTGTGCCCATTTTAACCGGGTCAGCTCTAAAGAATATAGGGATTACTTCATTACTGGACTCGGTGTGTAGCTATCTTCCTTCGCCTGAAGAACAGAAGGTAGTTACCGAGTCTGGGGAAGAGATTGAGCCATCTCAGGATGCTCCATTAGCGGCTCTGGTGTTTAAAACCAGTGCCGACCCGTATGTTGGTAAGCTTACCCATTTTCGGGTTTATATGGGCGCTATTGATAGCAATTCTCAGGTGTGGAACGCTACTCGAAATGGTATGGAGCGTGTCGGTCAGCTATTTATTTTGAGAGGCAAAACCCAGGAGCCGGTGTCTCAGCTCAGGGCAGGGGACATCGGGGCGGTGGCTAAACTGAATTTAACCAATACGGGAGACACATTGGGTAGCCGTGATAAGCCGCTGCTCATTGCTCCCAGCCTGTTCCCCGAGCCGGTTTTTAGTGAGGCAGTGTATCCCAAGACTAAGGCTGACCTGGATAAGATGGGAGCGGCGTTATCCCGTCTGGCGGAGGAGGACCCCACTCTTCAGGTGCACCGGGAGGCAGATACTAGTGAGACCATTATATCCGGCATTGGCGAGACTCATGTTGAAGTAGCTGCCGATAAGATGCTGCGTAAATTCGGTGTGGGCGTCGAGCTAAAAACGCCAAAGGTTCCTTATAAAGAGACTATCACCATGCCCGTCAAGGCTGAGTATAAACATAGGAAGCAAACCGGAGGACATGGCCAATACGGGCATGTGTTACTGGAATTGGAGCCTCTACCTCGTGGCAGCGGGCTTGTGTTTGCCGATAAGGTAGTAGGTGGCCGCATACCAAAGAATTATATTCCCGCAGTGGAAAAGGGAGTTAATGAGGCGGCACAGGAGGGGGTTTTGGCTGGCTACCCCGTGGTTGACATAAGGGCAAAAGTTTACGATGGCAGTTTTCACCCGGTTGATTCCTCGGATATATGTTTTAAGATTGCCGGGGCTGGAGCGCTGAAGAAGGGATTATCTCAAGGGCAACCTATCCTGCTTGAACCGATAATGAATATTAAGGTAAAGGTTCCCGAGAGCTTCACTGGCGATATTATCGGTGACCTTAATACCAAACGAGCCCGCGTTTCGGGTATGTTCCCTGAGGGCGGAAGTAATACTATTGAGGCGCAGGCACCTCAGGGTGAAATCTTGCGTTATGCCATAGACCTGAAATCAATAACACAGGGGCGGGGAAGCTATAGTGTTGAATTCAGCCACTATGAGCAAGCCCCGCCCCAGGTAATCCAGAAGGTTATTGCCGAAAGGCAAGCCGAGAAGGGTTAGCCTTACTTACCTAAAAGCTCCTTAACTTTATTGGTGAAGGCAGGTATTAACTGCTTCCAGTCACCAACTACGCCAAACTCAGCGGCACGGAAGATATTTGCCTCCGGGTCTTTATTTATCGCTATAATATGCTTGGAACCGGAGCAACCGGAGAGGTGCTGGCTGGCACCCGAGATGCCAACGGCAATATAAATGTTGGGAGCTACCACCTTGCCGGTAAGTCCAATATGGTAGGCTTCGGGGACCCAGCCATTATCAGCAGGGGGGCGACTGGCACCTACGGCTCCGCCTAGTGCTTTAGCCAGCTCTTCCAGAGGTTTGAAGTTGTCACCGCTGCCCATGCCCCTACCGCCAGAGACTATTATCTCGGCATCCTCCAGCTTTATCCCGGCTACCTCCTGTGATACCTTATTCAGGACTTTGGTTCTTATTGTTGAGGGGTCTATGCCAGCCTCAATAGTGGTGACTTCTCCCTTTCTTGAGGCGTCTCGTTCTAAGGGCGACATTGCCTTGGCTCTAACCGTAGCTATCTGGGGATGGGAATCGTAGCTATAGATAGCCTGAGCGTTACCCCCATAGACCGGTCTGGTCTGGAGCATTAGCTTGGAGTCAGGGTCAATGGCCAGTTCCAGGCAATCCATAGAGACAGCAGTTTCCAGTCTGAAAGCCAGTCTGGGAGCCAGGTCGCGACCGATAGAAGTCTGTCCCAGAAGAAGAATCTGGGGCATCACCTGCTTAACTACCTTTTCCATAACCGCTACGTAGGAATCTGTTTGATAGTCTTTAAGTAGCGGGTCATCAACTACATATACCTTGTCAGCGCCAAAGGCGATAGCCTCCTGAGCCAGGTCGCTTATACCGCTACCAACCAGCACAGCGCATAAATCCTGCCCCAGGTCATTAGCCAGCTTCCTACCGCAACCCAGTATCTCGGCGGTAATTGGGGCTAGCTTTCCCTCCTTAACCTCGCCATAAATCATAACACCTTTATATTCAGCCATAAGATTTACCTCCTTAGTTATAGACAGACCCTTCTATAGAATCTTAGCCTCCCTGAGTTTCAGGGCGAGGTTAGCGGCTGCTTCTTCGGGGCTTTCTCCTCCGACAATCTCGCATTCACCCTCGCGGATTGGCTGGAACAGCTTCATCAGTTTGGTGCGTCGTCCAGTATTGCCAATCTGAGAAGGGTCAACCCCGATATCAGCCGGTTTCCAGATAGTAGGCTCTTTCCTTTTCGCTGCCATAATCCCCTTTATATTGGGGTAACGAGGCTCACCGAGTTCACTGGTTACGGTAATTACCGCAGGTAAGGATATTTCAACAACCTCGTAGCCGTCGGCAGTTACTCTTTCTACCTTTGCCTTGCCATCGGTGATGTCTATTTTTCGGGCTATAGTTATGCTGGGTAACCCCAGTATCTCAGCGATGCCCGAACCTACCTGACCGGCATCCCAGTCGCCAGCCTGTCTGCCGCAGAAGACGAGGTCATATTCGCCTATTTTCTTAATAGCCATAGCCAGGGCATAGGCTGTTGACCAGCTGTCACCTTCGGCAAAGGCTTCGTCATCTAACAGGACAAGCTCATCGGCACCCATAGCCAGTGGCTTCTTCACCACATCACGTGTCAGGTTGGCGCCCATACTGAGAGCGGTAACCTTACCACCCTGGGCATCCTTAATTCTTAGTGCCGCTTCTACTGCCTGTTCATCATAAGGGCTGATTACTGGTGGCACACCTGGTGGTGGCACCACTTTATTGGTAGCGGGGTCAACTTTGAAGCTGGATGGTGGTGCCTCGGGGTCGTTTATCTGCTTGACGCAAACAATCACGTTCATTATACGCATTCCCCCCTTTTGTTCTTTGTTTGCTCTTTAATAGGAAGTAAGACCGTTAGTTAATTTAACATTGGGGGTAAGTTTGTGTCAAGGTAAGGAGTAAAGATTGCTTAGCAACCTACCCCCTTCTAAAAGTAAATTCTAAATCCTAATTTCTAAATACTAAATCCCTGAATTCAAAACCTTAAGGTTTGGTTTCTTGGGTTTTGGTAATTAGTGTTTTGAATTTGTTTAGAGTTTCGTGCCTGGAATTTTGGATTTTATTATAAGCTTCGCAGATATTGGTTAGCAACCTACCCCCTTTATCCCCCTCCCTTACCAGGGAGGGGGATTGGTTATGTAAGAGAGGCTTCGCCTCTCTTTGACTCTCCTTTAATATTTTTCCTTATTAAGGGAAGGGGGTCAGGGGGATAGGTTGCTAAACGAACTCGGAGTGAAGATACACTGGGGGAAATTGACGGGGGCTATAGGAATTTTAGCTTGCCGGGTTGAGGGTTAAGCTGACGATGCGGTCTATACCGCTCAGGTCCTTTGATATTTCTATCTTAGCCGAGGGAAAGAGGCTTTCTAAAAGAGCAGTTACCGCTTTTTCTTGACCCTGCCCAATCTCCAGAAGCAGGCAACCTCTGGGGCGAAGCTTGCTGCTTAATGAAGCGCATAGCTGGCGTATCTTTTCCAGTCCATCCACACCCCCATTAAGTGCCACAGACGGCTCAAAATCCGCCGAACTTATCTGCGGCAATTCTGTTTTCCTGACGTAAGGAAGATTAGCTACTATGAGGTCCACTGGCTCGGGCAGAGGGTCTAACATATTGCCATGGAGAAGGCAAATTCTATCGACTACTCTGTGTTTGTGGCAATTAAATGAGGCTACTTTAAGAGCGGCGGGTGAGATGTCAATAGCGTAGATTTTGGCTTGGGGGAGGCTTAGCGCCAGGCTGATAGCAATAGCCCCACAGCCGGTGCCGACTTCGGCGATGCTTAATACCGGGCGGTTTTGTGCCAGTTCAAGGGCTTTTTCTACCAGCAGCTCGGTTTCCGGCCGGGGGATGAGGACGCTGGGGTCAACATAGAAGTCAAGTCCGTAAAATTCGCGGTGTCCGGTTATATAGGCGGTGGGCTCACCATTCAGGCGGCGTTCCACTAGCTGCCAGAATGATGCTTCTTGCTGGGGGCTAAGCTCCTGGTTAAGGTCTTGATACAGTTGAACCCTGTCTATTTTCAGGGCTTGCCTTAGCAGTAGCTCACATTCCAGTGAGGCATCTTCAATGTTATGGTCGGTCAGGATTTTCTTGGCACGACTGAGAGCTTGTCGCAAGGTCATGCCAGTTACTTCTCCAGCTGTTTCGCCTGGTCATCAGTAGCCAGGGCATCAATGAGTTCGTCAAGCTCTCCATTCAGGGTTTGGGACAGGTTATGGAGGGTTAGCCCGATGCGGTGGTCGGAAACCCGATTTTGAGGAAAGTTATAGGTTCGTATCTTTTCAGCACGGTCGCCAGTGCCCACCTGGGAACGACGCTGGTTGGTTACTGCCTCTTCTTGTTTGCGTTGTTCTGTATCCAGAAGTCGGGCTCGGAGCACAGCCATTGCCTTTGTCTTGTTTCGTAGCTGTGAGCGCTCATCCTGGCAGGTGGTTACTATGCCGGTGGGTACGTGAGTAATGCGAACGGCAGTGGCTACCTTGTTTACATTCTGTCCTCCGGCTCCGCCACTATGGAAAATATCAATCCTGAGGTCATCAGGGTTTACTGATACTTCCACCTCATCAGCTTCGGGGAGGACGGCTACCGTTGCCGTTGAGGTATGGATTCTGCCTGAGGATTCGGTGACGGGCACACGCTGTACCCGGTGGACGCCTCTTTCATATTTGAACCGACTGAACGCACCTCTGCCCTTTATCTCAAATACGATTTCCTTGAAGCCGCCTATCCCACTTTCATTACTGTCAATAATGTCTACGCCCCAGCCTTTAGATTGAGCATACCGACTGTACATACGGAAGAGGTCGGCGGCAAACAGTCCGGCTTCATTACCCCCTGCCCCAGCCCGAATTTCCGTAATGATGTCCTTCTCATCATTGGCATCATTGGGTAGAAGCCCCAGTTTTAGCTCGTGAAGCAAATGGTCTAGTTTTGACTCCAGGCTTTGTATCTCCTGCTTGACTAAAGCGGTCATCTCTTCATCCAGCCCATCATTGAGCATGGCTTTTGTCTCTTCCAGCGACTTTGCTGTAGCTTTGTATTTTTTATATCTGGTCATCAGGTCTTCAAGGCCAGCCCTCTCCCGTGCTAAGACCTGCAGTTGCTTCAGGTCAGAGGCTACCTCGGGTTTAGCCATCTGCTGGGTTAGCTCCTCGTAACGCTTTTCTATTCTTTCCAACCGGTCTAACATAATTCACCCTTCCTCACCTGAATATTATATCACAGCTTCAGACAGTGCTTAAAGCCTGGAATGTTTATCAACCTCACCCCCTTTATCCCCCTCTCCTTGATAGGAGAGGGGGAAATAATTAAATAAGAGAGGCGAAGCCTCTCTTTGATACTCCTTTGCTCTAGAGCAGTAATAGGGGAGTGTTAGAGGGGTGCTCACCCCTCTTAAACGAATCTTCCCCTTCCCCTTGACAAGGGGAAGGGGATACAGGGGATAGGGATACTAAACAATCTTTAAAGCCAGGGATAAAACTTGCCTGTTGCCTTACCCTCCCCGGGCTCTTTCTTCAGCCGGTTAATTTAACCGAGCTTCTTCAGGTAAATTGGCCTCTTCTCAGTTCAGAAGCTGGTTTCTCCTGGTGGCATTACGGCAATATGTGAAAACGCTGAGTCCTTAGTTGCGCCGTGCCAATGCTTCTCGCCTGCTGGAATGAAGATGAGGGTACCCGGCGTTACCGTTATTTCCTCATTTTCTGTAGCTACTATTCCGGTTCCCTCGGTAACATAGAGAACTTGGTCGAAGGTATGGGTGTGGAATATATTTACTGCGCCGGGGCTGAAATTCACATTGATAACCCGAAGTTCATCCTTATTCTGTCCAATAATGTGTTGTATACTGACCTGGCCCCTGAAAATCTTGTCTGTGCTTTCTCGGGCTTCTACATCGCTAATTCTTACAACTTTCATCATTTCCTCCAACACTTTAATTAAGTACCCGAAAACGAGAATACGCTCACATATAATTCTCTACTTTACTTTCTTAGACTCTTACTGGTTTTTGCTTAAACCAACCGAGCTAATCCGGCTGTAAATAGCGCCCTCTCTGGTCAACTGACTCTTCATCAGGTTGATAGCATCTACTTCAATGCTGTGGGCTGATTCAAAACTGGTGCTGGCGATTAGCTGCCCCAGTCTTTGCTGCTCGTCCAGTGATGCTTGGTCGCGAACCCGAGCCAGAGTCAAATGAGGAGTGAAAGGGCGTGATTCAGGGGTAAAACCCAGGCGAGCCAGACCGGACTCAATACGCTGCTGGAGTTGACCCAGTTTATCCACCTCCCCGCTTATCCCCACCCAAACCACCTGAACCCGCCTCAGGTTGGGGAAAACCCCCAGTTGTTTAACCTTTAGATGGAAAGGAGCGGTTCCTTTGGCTGCTTCTTCTATTACCCTGGTTATTTCGCCAGTCCTGTTTAGGGCAATGTTGCCTAAAAACTTTAGTGTCAGGTGAATACCATACGGGTCGACCCACTTCACCAAGGACGGTACCCCTGATTTTAACTTAGCCTGTAACTGACTGAGTTCCTGTTTTAACTCATCAGGTAACTCAATGGCGATAAAGGAACGAATCTGCTCCATATCCAGCCCTCGCGTTGCTAACCTTTGATGCCCAGTAGCTTCTGAGCATTGCCACCCAGAATCTGCCCTTTGGCTTCTTCAGGTAAATCTGAAGACTTAATCTCATTAATTATCCGGTTTTGTGCCAGCAGGGGGTAGTCACTACCAAAAAGGATTTTGTCGGCACCAACGAGCCGGGTAACCTGGTGGTATATCTCAGGGCTATACAGGAGAGGTGAAGCGGCGGTATCAAAGAAAACATTGTTCATAGCCTGCTTCACCTCGGACATCAAGGCATAAAAGGGTAAACCACCACCCCAGTGGGCACAAACAATAGGTAAATCGGGGAAGCTGGTAATAAAAGGGTAGAGCATATCCGGGGTGATGCTTCCCTTGCCCGGATAGTCATGACCTACCGGCTCGGAGGTATGAGTGAGCAGAATCAGCTTATACTTCTTCATTACTTCAACCAGAGGCTCCATCATTTCCTTATCCCTCAGGTCGAGCAATTGCATATCCGGTCTGAGCTCACCTACTCCCCTTATTCCCCCCCGGGCACAGCGCTCAATTTCATCTACGGCAGCTTCATATGACTGGGGTTGAACCGCACAGAAGCCTATGAGACGGTCGGGATAGCGGGCTACTGATTCCAGAATGTAGTCGTTGGTTTCCACGCATAGTTCATGGGTAGTCCAGCCGATATTGACAATGACCGAAATATCAACCCCGGCCTCGTCCATACTGGCAATGAGTTCATCAACGGTAGCCAGCTTGGCTTTAGGATTGGAGTAGAGGATAGCAAAGCAGGGGTCGCTATCAATGTACTTATTGCGCTTCTTCTTTATCT
>DATKVW010000137.1:0-2972 GCA_035529875.1 Dehalococcoidales bacterium
GGTCTGTCCAGTGCTATGTCTGGAGAGTACCCCTGCATCGAGTCTATTATGTCGCCTGGCATGAGGTGTATCATGAGGAAAACTACAATAGTCACTAGGAGCGCAGTGGGTATAAGTAGCAATAATCTTCTGATTATATAAGCAACCATACTACTCCTTCTTCGGTTGATAGCTATTAAGTATTGTTTCCTTCACCATCGTAATAAAAAACTCATCCTCTTTATTGGGGCCGGGTCGCTGACCCTTGGTAGAAGCGACCCGGCCAGACTACTAGACCAATGGGGTAAGTTCGACTCATAGGCGCCCGTACCTCTTGTACACCTCCCAGATGGGATCACCCCGGTCCAAGTCATGTCGTGTGTTCTCTTCACCTCGCTCTAGCTCCTCTGCCTTGAGGAGCACTTCATAAGCAATCTCCTGGGGGACAATGATAACAGCATCCCAGTCGGCCACCACCCAATCGAAGGGATTGATCCTGACCTGTGATGTGAGAGTGCCTGTCATAGCTATGGGGCACATGAAGTCATTAGCGCGAAAGCGCTTGTACGACTCGATAGGCGACCAGTGGCGGACGAATGCCTTCCAGTTGGGTATCCGCAGTATATCTTCGGCGTCTCGTGTCCCACCGTCGATGACCACACCGCGGGCCCCTTGGTTTTTACAGCTACGAGACATCATCGAGCCGAAGCAGCCTGTGAGAGACTCTTTCTCAGCATTTATTATGATCACGCAGTTGGAGAATAGAGCTCTGAACATGCCTTGGTCTGCGAATTTTCCTCGGTCCAGTTCCTCCTTAACCCGCATGTCCCGCTGACCTTTCATCGTGAACGCCGGGCCTGCCAAATGCATGTAGGGTGTCAGTGGCTTGATGTCTAGGCTAAGACACTGATTAGGAAGGTTGTAATCCTCGGAATCGAGCACGTCGTAAATATCGGCTACCGGCACCTTCTCGTACCGCTCACACATTTCCTGTACAGAGATAGGTTGTTCCTGTTGGGTATACATTGCGTTCCTCCTTGTTCGATATTATTTCACCACACGCTATTTACTTCCTATAGGCACCTCCTTCGGGGGCAGGACGCTGACCCAGATTCCAGTCATGGCACCACACTGGACGGGTAGTGAACGGGGAAATGAAAACCCGGCCATGATTTCCCGAGCACCCTGCCCGCCTTTATTTTGCACCTCTATGGATAAAACGCTCATATGCCTCCTCCTCAACACGCAGGACACCATTAATCTTGATAGCTTCTAATTTACCAGAGTATATCCACCTATAAACAGTCTGGGGGGTGACTTTCAATTTCTCTGCTATATCTCTAACGGTTAGCATCTTTTATATCCTTTAGTCAAACCTTAACATATTATAACATACTTGTCAAGCCCCCTTTTTTATGCCTTTTCACACTTTTGTTAAAAATCGGCTGCCGGCCACAGCTGCCACTCCCTAGAAAATTAACACTTTGTTAAATAACAGCGGCGAGAACACAGGGCAATAGCCAAGGTAGTCTACTCTTCAAAAGCCCCGGAAAACGCCTAGAAACTGATTCTGGTGCTTCTCAGCCTCAGCAAAACGGTAGGCCGATGGTTCCCCCAGGCGTGGGAGCCTTTTTTTGGTTTTCAGCCCTCCAAAAATATATTTTCCCAAACGGCCAAAAAGGGCTTGACAAGCCCTCAAAAGTGTGATAGGGTGAAGCTATCAGCTAGTGATAGGGGAGAAATGGTCAAAATAACAGCTACTGTCGAGATAGAAGACCTCTACGATGTGGATGAAGCTGCCGACTTGCTCGGCAAGGGTGTTGCTACCATCTGGAGAAGGATTAGAGACGATAAAATCATAGTGGTCCGTATCGCCGGTAGAACCCTTATTCCCAAATGCGAAATAGAGAGGCTAAAAACAAATAAGCTCCTATAGAGATGAAAGCCATAGGAGCTTAAGAAAGGAGGTGATAGAGGCAAAAAATAAAAACCACCATCACGCTATTTTTATTCTACTTCTAATTATCCCGTGATGTCAAGAAGGAGGTATGTCCTGTCTTCCTGGGGGGGGCGAGCAAATAAAAAGAAAGGAGACTAACCTATGAAACGATTTCTTACGAAAAGGTGGCACACAATCCCGGTAGGCATTATAACAGGAATACTAGTAGTTTGTCTACTTGCTGGTGGTGCTCTTGCTGCCTATACGGTATGGACACGGGATGCTCAGATTGGGGTTCTTGAGTCAATAGAGGTTCTCGATGCCGATGACGTTGGAGAAGATTGGTCTCACCAAGATGCACTGCGTTTTCTGCCTGAGACTATCTATCCAGGAGAGGGCACCTGCGAAACCTACCTTATCCACAATACGGGTCCCGTCCCGATTTCTATTACTGTGACCCAAACAGAGCCAGCAGGAACAGAGTTTGCAGGTCTAGCCCTTGAGTGGTCAAGCTCCACCGCAGATTTACTGATGGATATGAGTGATGTGCCACTGCCCAAGATATGTCTCAATACCGAAACGACCCAAATCCTGACTTATACTTTCACCATTGGAACCTATGAGTATGCTGGTAACCTACCAGAAACACCTTTAAGTGGTGGAGAACGGTATACCCCTGAGAAAGGCGACTCGGCCTACGTTAAGGTCTTCGCCGGGTTCAAGGTATTGGAGTCCGCGGAACCTGGTCCCTTTAGTATAACTGTAACGGTTGACAGAGGCTAACAGGGAGCAATGCTCGCTCCCGCCAGGAGGATAGGACTAAATAAAAAAGGAAATTATGAAAAGGACAATAATAGCGATAGTATTAGCCTTAGCTTTACCTCTACTACTAGCACCATCAGCAATTAGTGCTGCCTCGGGTGTTCAAGTAGTGGGCAGAACTGGGGATGGGGAGTGGACCAACAATACCTGGCAGGTGGAAATCTACCCTGGTGAGAGCAAGTCCACTACACTTAACCTCTACAACTCATCCAGCAGCTCGCTTGGTGTTGAG
>DATKVW010000138.1:0-3488 GCA_035529875.1 Dehalococcoidales bacterium
TCACCGAGGGAGTGATGTGCAGTGTTGTCCCACCGCTGGTCCCTGTTTTACAGGAGGTATGCCGGAAATACCTGAATATTCTCCCTTTGATAGTTGAAGCTGGGGTTAAAACAGGGATACGCCTTTCCGTGGAGAATCCCCGAGAACTCGGCCCTGACCGAGTGGTGAATGCTGTTGCTGCTCATCATCTTTATGGAGGCCCGGCGGTTGTTATTGACTTTGGCACTGCTACTACTTTTGATGTTATTTCTAAGGAAGGTGACTATTTAGGCGGAGCCATTTCACCGGGAGTCACTATTTCTACTGAGGCGCTATTCTCCCGCACTGCTATGTTACCCCGGGTAGAGTTAGTTCGCCCCATGCAGGTTATTGGCCGGAATACAATTTCTGCGATGCAATCAGGTATAATATTTGGATATATCGGGCTTGTTGAGGGTATGATTAATCGTATAGAACAGGAATTAGGGAGTAAAGTGAAGGTGATAGCTACGGGAGGATATGCCCACCTTTTGGCTAAGGCAACGCCACGGATAAAGGTAATAAATCCTGATTTGTCATTAGTTGGGCTGCGTTTTATCTATGAAATGAACAGAGTGGAGGAACGCAAGGAGCATCATGCTTGAAGGGAAGACAATAGTCCTTGGGGTAACCGGGAGCATCGCTGCTTATAAGGCAGTCGACATTGCCAATCAACTGAGCAGGGCAGGGGCAAAGGTGGATGTAGTTATGACCAAGGAAGCCACCAAATTTGTGGCTCCACTTAGCTTTCGTGCTCTCACCGGTAAGGCTGCGGTGATTGACATGTTTGATGCTTCCTCTGAGTTTAATATTACCCATATTTCTCTGGCTGGAGCGGCTAATGTCGTGGTCATTGCCCCAGCAACGGCTAATATCATTGCCAAGCTAGCCGCTGGCATTGCCGATGATGTGCTGTCCTGCACGGTGTTGGCAACCAAGGCGCCTGTGGTAATAGCACCAGCCATGGACGTTAATATGTATGAAAACCCTGTTACCCAGGAAAATGTATCCAAACTGAAGGAGCGTGGTTTTATCTTTGTGGGGCCAAGGTTCGGCAAGTTAGCTTCGGGAAAGGAAGGTCTGGGACGGCTTGCCAATACCGAGGAGATAATAGGTGTTATTTCTCAAGTATTGGGTAGGGGAGGGAGCTTTGCCGATAGACATGCCGTGGTTACTGCTGGCAGCACGCAGGAATTTATCGACCCGGTCCGCATTATCACTAACCGCTCCTCGGGGAAAATGGGCTATGCCCTTGCTGAGGCTGCTCGTGACCGGGGGGCTAAAGTAACGTTGATTGCCGGTCCCACCTTGCTCACCAAGCCTGTTGGTGTTGAAGTAATCGATGTTTGCACTGCTGAAGAGATGTTTCAGGCGGTGAAAAATGCTGTTCCTCGAGCTGACGTTTTGATTATGGCCGCAGCGGTGGCTGATTATCGCCCCAAGAGCAAAGCTAAAGAAAAGATTAAGAAAAAAGGTATTGGATTAACCCTGGAGTTGGAACGCACTCCAGATATCTTAGAGGGAGTCGAAGGGAATTTCATCAGGGTAGGCTTTGCTGCGGAAAGCGAAAACCTGGTGGAAAATGCCACACAAAAGTTGCAACAGAAAAAGCTTGACCTTATTGTGGCTAATGACATTACCGCTAAAGATAGTGGGTTTGGCACCGATACCAATCGGGTAACCATAATTGATAAGGATGGCAAAGTGAAAAAGCTGCCGCTTCTTCCCAAAAGGGAGGTAGCCGAGAAGGTGCTGGATAAAGTGGCGAAGCTTTTGGCTGAAAGGGATAAAGAACGGTAATACCATACGCTTAATCATCCGAGCTAATAGGGACCTTGCGGTTAGACATGCCTGAAATTCCTAAAGCTTATGAGCCAGGTAAAATAGAGAGGAAGTGGTACAACTTCTGGCTCAAGCAGGGCTACTTTACCCCTGAAATAGACCCAAAGAGGAAGCCTTTCGTTATTATCATGCCGCCGCCGAATGTTACCGGCGAGCTCCATCTGGGACATGCGCTTACCACTACCCTGGAGGACATTATGGTCAGGTGGCAGCGGATGAAGGGGCAACCTACATTATGGTTACCGGGGACCGACCATGCTGGCATTGCCACACAGGTAGTGGTGGAGCAGCAATTGGCGGGGCAATCGCTAACCAGAAAGGATATAGGGAGGGAAAGATTCCTACAGATGGCCTGGAAATGGGCAAATGATAGCCGGCGGAACATCAACCTCCAGCATCAGATGCTGGGGGCTTCCTGCGATTGGGAGCGTGAGCGGTTTACTCTGGATGAGGGTCCGAGCCGGGCAGTCCGCACCGCCTTTGTCAACTTATATAACAAAGGGCTGATTTACCGCGGAGAGCGAATTATAAATTGGTGTCCTCGATGTCAGACTGCACTTTCTGACCTGGAGGCGGAGCACAAGGAGATTAGCGGACATCTTTATTATATTCGTTATCCTCTGGTAGATGGGAGTGGTTTTATCACCGTAGCCACCACCCGACCGGAAACTTTCTTCGGTGATACTGCGGTGGCGGTGAATCCTGAAGATGGGCGTTATAAAGATTTAGTAGGTAAAAAAGTAATGCTTCCTATCATAGACAAGGAAATCCCCGTTATTGCGGATGATGCTGTGGATATATCCTTTGGTACCGGGGCGTTGAAGATAACCCCGGCGCATGACTCCACGGATTTTGAAATAGGGCAAAGGCACAATCTGCCGCTGGTGGATATTATGAGTCCCGATGCCACCCTGAATGAGAACGCCGGCCCTTATGCTGGTCTGGAAAGATTTGCCTGTCGGGATAAGGTGGTGAATGATTTACGAGAGAAGGGTTTATTGGAGAAAATTGAGCCTTATCTTCACTCAGTGGGACATTGCAGCCGCTGTCAAACAATGGTCGAGCCCCGGATTAGCTTGCAATGGTTTATTCGCACCGAGCCTTTAGCGGAAAAGGCGATAAAGGTGGTTAAAGATGGCAGCATAACCATCATACCGGAGCGGTTCACCAAAATATACTTTGAGTGGATGGAAAACATCCGGGATTGGTGTATTAGCCGGCAACTGTGGTGGGGACATCGTATTCCGGTGTGGTATTGTCATGATTGTAATGAATTGACTATTTCTGTGGATGTTCCTTCTCATTGCTCACATTGTGGTTCAAGCCAGATTGTTCAGGATAACGATGTTCTTGATACTTGGTTTAGCTCAGCGCTATGGACGCATTCCACGCTCGGCTGGCCAGATGATACTGAAGACTTGCGTTACTTCTATCCCGGTGCGGTGATGGAGACTGGCTATGACATTTTGTTCTTCTGGGTGGCAAGGATGATTATGATGGGGCTGGAGAATACTGGGAAGATACCCTTCCACACTGTTTACCTTCACGGGCTAATTCGGGACGAACATGGCGAAAAGATGAGCAAGCTGCGAGGGAATGTTATTAATCCTGCCGAGGCTGTCAATGAA
>DATKVW010000139.1:0-2410 GCA_035529875.1 Dehalococcoidales bacterium
TTACACCTGATACACCTATGTTTTCAATAGGCGAAGGGGATACTCCTCTGGTCAGGTGTCCTGAACTGGAGAAGAAGGTTGGTTGCCGGGAGCTATATTTTAAACTGGAGGGGTGTAATCCTACCGGCTCATTTAAAGACAGGGGTATGGTGGTAGCTGTCGCCAAAGCGATTGAAGCTGGCAGTAAGACTATTATGTGTGCCTCAACCGGTAATACCAGTGCCTCCGCTGCTGCCTTTGCTGCTTATTGTGGACTTACCGCTATCATTGTTGTGCCTAAAGGCAAGATTGCTATGGGTAAACTGGCTCAAGCTATTGTTTACGGGGCTAAGATAATTACCATTGACGGAAATTTTGACCAGGCGTTAACTATAGTGCGGAGTCTAACTCAGAAGCATCCGGTTACCCTGGTAAACTCGCTTAATCCCCATCGGATAGAGGGACAGAAAACAGCTGCCTTTGAGATTGTTGATGTTCTGGGTGATGCCCCGGACTACCTTTTTATTCCGGTAGGTAATGCCGGTAATATTACCGCTTACTGGAAGGGTTTTGTTGAGTATCATCAGGCAGGGAGGGCACCGAGCAAGCCCAGGATGATGGGATTTCAAGCTGAGGGTGCGGCTCCTATTGTTCGGGGTTATGCTGTTGAGAAGCCTGAAACTGTTGCCTCAGCGATACGAATAGGCAATCCGGCTAGCTGGCATAAGGCTACTGCAGCCCGTGACGAGTCAGGCGGTATCATTGATATGGTCAGTGACGAGGAAATTTTAGCTGCCCAAAAGGTTATGGCTACCAGAGGAGGCATCTTCTGTGAACCGGCTTCGGCGGCTTCCTTAGCCGGACTTATTAAACTTTCTTCCGGTGGCATGGATTTCTCACCAAAAAGGATAGTTTGTGTAGTAACCGGTAACGGGTTGAAGGACACTGATACCGCTCTGAAAAATGCTGAGCCCTTCCTGGAGCTTCCGACTGATTTAGCCGCTGTGGAGCAGGCTTTAGGCTGGGGCTAAAGGAGGTTAACCAATGACTAAAATGATTAGTGACAGTATAGGCAAGTTCTCTCATCATTACCCTAGAGTAGCCATAATAGTTACTGCTCAGGCTAACGGGAGGGAAAATGCTATGGCAGTAGGCTGGTATACGCCTATCGCCTTTAAACCACCCCTTTACGGGGTAGCCATCATGCCTGGGAGGTTTACCTACCAGCTTATTGTTGATAGCAAAGAGTTCGGAGTTAATTTCCTGCCCTTTGAGGAGGCTGAATTAATTGCCTCGGTGGGTGGTAGCAGTGGCAGGGAGATAGACAAGTTTCAGAGGTTTAATATTGGCAAAGATAAGCCGGTAAAGACAGCAGTGCCAATCCTGAAAGCTGCCTATGCTGCCTATGAGTGCAAGTTAGTTGATGATAAGGGTTATGGTGACCACCGCTTTTTGGTGGGGGAAGTTGTGGCGGTGCATTTTTCGAAGGAGTCTTTTACCTCAGAGGAAATACTAGATTTGAATGAGGTTAACCCCGCCCTTTATCTAGGACATGATATTTATGTTACCACATCAAAGGATGCAGTAAAAAGTTTGGACCGTGGGGTCTATGGCAAGCGTTAAAGGAGGCCTAGCGTGATTGACCGGGCTAAAATTAGTAACGCATTAGTTTCCATCATCAAGGCTATCGGGGAAGACCCGGAGCGAGAAGGTTTGGCGGGTACTCCAAGGCGTGTGGCTGAAATGTATGCTGAGCTTTTTGCCGGACTTGATGTGGACCCTAAAGAAGAGTTGAGCGTCAGTTATGAGATAGGACACCGGGAAATGGTGATTCTGAGGGATATCCCCTTTTATTCTATGTGTGAGCACCACTTTTTACCCTTTTACGGTGTGGCTCATGTTGGTTATATTCCTGATGCTGAAGGGCGTGTGGTGGGTATCAGCAAATTAGCCAGGGTGGTCGAGGTTGTTGCCCGACGCCCTCAGATTCAGGAAAGGATGACTACTCAGATTGCCGATGCTATTTTTGATGGACTTAAGGCTGAGGGAGTGGCAGTGGTGGTTCAGGCAGAACATATGTGTATGATTATGCGGGGCATAAAGAAACCGGGGAGTAGTATTACCACTTCAGCCCTCAGGGGCATATTCCGCACCAAGCCGGAGACCAGAGCCGAATTCTTTTCCCTGCTCCAGGGCAGATAATCTCTACTCACCCATAATCTGCAGCATGATTTGCCTTGAGCGGGGTCGGTTATCGAAATCCACCAGCACAATCTGCTGCCAGGTGCCCAGACCCAATTTTTTGTCATTGAACGGAATGACTAATGAGCCACCCAGTAACGAGGCACGGACGTGAGAATGGCCATTGCCATCACCCCAGCGGCGGTCATGGTCATAGGGGATATTCCTGGGGATAGTCCGCTCCCACATG
>DATKVW010000140.1:0-2314 GCA_035529875.1 Dehalococcoidales bacterium
CCGGGGGCGGGCTTCGGAGTGAAATATGCCAATCCCGGAACTTTACCAACCGATATTGGGTTTAGTGTGGCTTTCTGTGGCAACACTGATATAGCTGTCGCCCATTATAACAGCCCTTATGTTACGGCCTATCCGTGGACACCCGGTGGAGGATTCGGAATAAAATATGCCAATCCCGGAACTTTACCGACCGGTACTGGACTAGGTGTAGCATTCTACGGCAACACCGACATCGCTGTGAGCCATTCAAACCCCCCTTATATTAGTACATACCCGTGGACTCCTGGTGGAGGTTTTGGAGTGAAGTATGCTGACCCTGGAACTCTACCAGGTGGTGGCGGTACAGAGGTAGCATTCCTCAGAGGAGGATTCTGGCTTTCATAAAATAAGGAGGGCAACAATGACTGATTACAATGTTTTATCCCAGGAAGAGCAGGACGAAATAATCGTATCCTTCATGCAGGCTCAAGAGCGTGACGATTTCTGTCACCAGCTTAACCTGAGCAGGTACGAGACGATGCTGAAAACACTGCCCGAAGGAGACTGGAAGTCACGGGTCGCCAAATTGCGTGCTGAGACTGTCCAGAGGCTGGCTGAGGTAAGAAGCATCATTGCCGCTACCGAGCCTCAACTGCCCTCAGCTGAGCGGTTGGCAGTGGCCAAGAACCGGCTTTTGGTGAAGAACGCGGGGAAAGTTTTGAGCTCCGAGGATAGTACTTAGTAGGGGTAGGATACTATGCCTGATAATTTGAAAACCTGGCTCCCTATGGAACCACAAAAGGGGCCACCTCTGCCGAAGTGGCTGGGGATTACCTGGCCGTGGTACAAGGGAGAAGAGCCGCCACCCGGCGGCTATACCTGCCCTTACTGTGGAGATAACTTTGCCACCTATGGTGAGGTGGTCTCTCATATTCAAACCGAGCACCCTGGGGAAAGAATACCCATAGATATTATATGGACTTGAGACCTGCTCAGGTGAGAAGGAGGTCAACGTAGAATTCATTAAAAAAAGAGGGGAGGGACCGGAGCGGCTCAAGGTAGAGATGCTAGACCCGATACTGGCTCCGGGTTCAGCCCGTACCGCCATGGCGCCGATAGTAGCCAAGCCCGCGGGGATGAACTGCGAGGCTGAACTCTTCCTGGGACCTGACGATGCCACAAAGGTTGCCTCATCAGGCAGGGTGCCTTTTGTTTCCACCGGGGCGGCCAAGAATGTTAGCCTGCCAATTACCATGCCTACCCCACCAGCCGACGAGGGCGCAGCCTACCACGTTTACATCGACGTTTACGCTGGCGGAGTCAAATTCCTGCCCTACAAAGCGACCGAGGACGTTGTTATACCGGGCGGCTCAATCGGGCCGATTACCTGGACATAGAAGTCTTAGAATGTCACAATTTGCACCAGGTGTAGCTAAAACTGCCATAGCCCCGATAGTAGCTAAGCCTTCAGGCATTAACTGCGAGGCTGAACTCTTCCTGGGACCTGACGATGCCACAAAGGTTGCCTCATCAGGGCTGGTGCCTTTTGTTTCCACCGGGGCAGCTAAGAATGTTAGCCTGCCTATTACAATGCCCGGGGCGCCAGGCAGTTACCGCGGCTACATCGATGTTTTCGCCGGGGGGTTGCGCTTCCTCGCCTATAAGCTAACTGAGGATGTGGTGATTGCCGCACCAAAATTGATACTGACTGCTCAGAATATGCCAAGTTACTTGTGGTCTGGTAGTATTTCAGAAATTGTTGGCGGTAGGATTGAACGCGTGCAGTCTTGGGGCATATGCAACATTACAGAACAACCCGTTACACTTGAACCACTTATAAGTAACCAGCTACTGCTTCAATATGTGACGGGGTATGGTGAGGCTTACTATGGCCCATTTTTAATCGATCTTCCTGCTACTGCCGGTGAATATGTGTGGGATGCTGGAGCAGAAAAATTGGGTAGTGCTCAAGCTATAAACCTTGCCAAAACTGATAATAAACAGCGATTGATAGGGACATTGAAAAGTCAGAACTACCAGGCAAATAGAATTGCAATCCAGGTGACTGATTCTAAAAGTATCTCCGGTAAGGGAAATGTCGGCCAGTATTTCATCGGCCAGCGATTAAACATAAAGGTTGATGTACCAATAAACGTCACTCAATATGCTTTGAGTGTCGGGGATTCTGTAGAAAGTGATTGTATATTGAAGATGGATTCCCAAGTGGCAACGTGGATAGGGGATTTTGTCAGAAGACAGCGGCTGTACCCAGATTCAGCTTATGTATTCAGTTCCAGCGGGAATATCGATCCCGTAACCTTCAAACTGCACCTGA
>DATKVW010000141.1:0-2223 GCA_035529875.1 Dehalococcoidales bacterium
AATTATGGCAGTCCAACACGATGACTCTACCGACGCCGTCAGGATGCTCCAGGAGCACCTCGGGCATCAAAGTATTGCCACGACTATGAAGTACCGAAAGATTAGTGGTAAGGAGTTGACAGAATGGTATCAGAACCTGAAATCATAAGACCGTATAAGGGAGGGTTTTTAAGGCCGTTTGGTTTAGGAACATTCATAAGGGAATATCTTAGTGGGGTTGGTCCCTACGGCTCGTCGACAATAGACCCGGTAGAGGGTGCTTGCCAAACCGATATCAGGGAGCAATATAAAATGGCATTGTTCAGGGAACACGCCGAAGATGCCGTAGCCAGGGAACTAGAAAGGCGAATAAAACGCAAGCTCCCTCCCATGACCGATGAAGAGGAGGATAGGTTCAGGCTCCGTGCCTTTGAGCGAATCCCATACAAGTTTACCTCAATCAGGTCGCACAGCTTCGCCCGCTACTTTGGTATGTTAACAGGGTTGGGGTGGGTAGAACCTACTGGGAAAGAAGAGACCTCGGCATTCCAGGAGCAGTACCCCGAGGCTCAACCGAGGCGCTATTTCAGATTAACCGGCCAGGGGCGTGCCGCTCTTGATATTGATTGGGCTAATCCACAGCGTGCCCTTTATGGCTACTCTCTCGAGGAGACCAGACAAAAGAATCAGGAGTCCAAGCAAAGAGTTAAAGAAAGGTTGAGAAACAATGCTGGATAGAGAGACGATTGCTGAGAGGATTATCAAGTTCGCCCAGGATAACAAACTTAAAATTCACCCTGGTCAGGAGCCTTTGAAGTGGGGGGACCTGCTAATAAAGCGTGGGGGTCACTGCCCTTGCGTACGCGACCGGGATCACTGCCCCTGTGATTTTGTCCTAGAAGATATCAAGGAATTGGGACGGTGCCGCTGCGGGTTATTCTGCAACGACGCCTATATTGAGGAGTATAATAGGCTGGTCGTTGAACCAAAGTTGGCCAAGAAATGGAAGAAAAAGCAAGGCAGAAGTTCATACTGAAGGTTTACAATCTCGGGTTCCTCATTGAGGACCATGGAGAAAGTTTAACCTTGAGACCGAGGGGGTATGCCCTGCCGGCAGAAATTATTATCACTGAAACTGTGCCGAATATATGGGTGGTAACCGGTGCGTCAGGAGCTTATGCCCGTTATTATCGGGGAAAGCATCGGCAATGGTTTGAGATTATGGTCAATCAGGCGGCGTATCAGGCGACTGAGGAGGTTCTCGGATAGCGATAATCTCGTCCCCGCACTTGGACAGGGTGATGTCCTTGCTGTGGTAAATCTGGCAGAGTCTCACCCCTTTACTATCCTTAACCAGGGCGGAAGGGAACTCTACCTTATCCCCAGCGCCGGCTTTCTCAAGCAACTCTAGGGCTTCATCCGACGTAATCTGGAGCACCTGGACTTTGCCTGATTCTATCTCGGCTTTGAGTGCCTTTTTTACTTCCTCGCAGGGTGTACATTCCTCGTCATCGAGGAGGTATATCTTCCTCTCTTCCTCTTCTATGTTTGACATCTCTTTCATAGTCCTCCTTCCATTCTGGGTGTTCTTTGAGTATTTGCGCCGCGGTGAGCCCTTTTAAGGCTTCCCTGGCTGCCAGGGCTGATTCAGGTATAGGTAGACCGGTATCCGGGTTGATAGTGACGCCCACCTTCCCCTTCACCTTTCCCATAGCTTTTTTAACTGCCCGGCGATATAAAAATTGTTTCAATGTCGGCGGTTTTATCTGCCGGTAGTATTCGACTTTGACTAGCTTGATTTCTTCATTCACCCCATCACCCAAAGGCATTGTAAACGAAAAGAGCAGCCTCTGTCAAGGCTGCTCTTTTCATTGTTAAGTTGTCAGATGCGTTCAGGCGAGCTAGCGGCCGTGCTTCTCAGCAACGCAAATTGCTGTTTGCGGTACCGGGTGACCGTGATAGATCGCGACCCCAGTTCTACCAGCGCACTCACCCTTCTTGATGAGGAAGCCAGTGAGGTGCTTGGGAACTACTCCCTTAGGGAAGCTGGCCCTCTTTACGATAGGGAGAGGTTCTCTGGAGAAGGGGCTGCGGCTAAGAGACATCCTGGGATCCGCCATAATACCGGCTAGACTTACAGGTAGCAACATGTCGGTAACCTCCTTCTGTATTATTAGTGCTAGGCCATTATTTAATGGCTTTACGCCACTTTACGCCATCGCACCTAATAAAACAGTAGCACAG
>DATKVW010000142.1:0-2408 GCA_035529875.1 Dehalococcoidales bacterium
TTATCTAGAGCTACTTCAATTCGCTTCAGGCACCGCTCCTTACCCAGGACCGTCATAGTCTGAAACAAGGGGGGCGCTGCCGTCCGCCCGGTAACCGCCACCCTCAGCGTGCCAAAGAGTTGCCCCGTCTTCAGCCCCAGCTCCACAGCCAGGGGGCGGAGCAAAGCCTCCAGAGATTCGGTATCAAACGACTCCAACTGCCTCAACCTCTCCTGCCCCACCTGCAATGCCCTGACAGCTGATTCCCGACTCATATTCTTACCTATCAGCAGAGTGGCATCGTAGTCAAGTTTATCAACGAAGAAAAACTGCGTCAGCTCAGCCACCTCAGCCAGAGTACGGGCTCGCTCCTGAATAAGTGGCATAATCTGCCGGACATAGTCCATAGATAGCGGTCGCTTAGCCTCGGAAGGCAAACCCCTATCCAAAAAGGGAAACGCCCGCTGAGTGAAATCTTCCACACTCAGGCTTCGGATATATACTCCGTTCATCCAGTTGAGTTTATCCCAATTGAATATAGCTGCGGTGCGGCTGACACGCTCCAGAGAAAAGTTATCTATCAGCTCCTGCCGGGATAAAATCTCGGTCTTATCATCCAGAGACCAGCCGAGCAGGGCAAGGAAATTAACCATCGTTTCCGGTAAATAGCCTTGCTCCCGATACTCAATTATAGACGTCGCTCCGTGCCGCTTGCTCAATTTAGCCCGGTCAGGTCCCAGTATCATGGGATGGTGAACAAATAGGGGCGGCTCAAACCCCAGAGCTTTATACAAAAGTATATGGCGGGGAACGCTGGACAGCCACTCCTCAGCCCTGATGACATGGCTAATTTCCATAAAGTGGTCGTCAACCACATTAGCCAGGTGGTAAGTAGGGTAGCCATCCGACTTAAGCAATACAAAATCGTCAAGGGTGCTATTGTCAAAAACCAAATCACCCCAGATTACATCATTAAAGCCGGTCTGCCCCTCAAGCGGGGTCTTGAAACGAACCACCGGCTTAATGCCTTCCGCCTCCTTCTGGGCTCGCTCCTTCTCACTCAAATTGCGGCAATAACGGTCGTAGCCCGGTGGCTGTTTCCGTCTGACCTGCTCCGCCCGCATCTCCTCAAGCCGTTGAGGAGAGCAATAGCAGTAATAGGCATCACCCTGTGCAACCAGTCGCTGGCTCGCCTCACGATATAATTCCAATCGCTGCGACTGAAAGTAAGGGCCGTAGTTGCCACCTACTTCCGGACCCTCATCCCAATCCAGTCCCAGCCAGCGCAGCGCATCCAGAATAACCTCCACCGCACCTTTAACCCTGCGAGCGACATCAGTATCCTCAATACGGAGGATAAAGCTGCCCCCATAATGACGAGCCAGGAGCCAGTCAAACAGAGCTGTCCTGATATTACCCACGTGGGGATAACCGGTGGGGCTGGGGGCAAAACGAACACGAACTGGGTTAGTCATTTAAAATCTCCAATTTGGAATTATTAAGGAAAAACTATTGCATAAAGAAATCAGTAGAGACTCTTTGCTTTTCAATCGATTTTAAATACATGTCTCGAACTTGGTCACACGTCTTGAATAAACATCTCTCCTTGATTTCTCTAAAGACTGACCTTGAAATTTCCCTATGATACTTGCCTTGATTTCCAGCCGCGGCTATTACGTAAAATTTAGCATCAAAGTCACTTAGTTCGCTAAATTTTAGTAAAGAATTCCTGAATTGAGGTGTAATCTCAACTTCAAATGTAAATTTAGGAAAACCTCGGTCGTTAAACCACAAAACATCTATAAATCGCACTGATTGGACTATAGTGGAATATGTGAAGTTTGGGAACTCAGAAAGGGTCATTATTTGCAGCAAGGGTTTATTATCAAATATCGCATTTTTGTTGGGTGAATAAGTGTCAAAGCCCTCCATATTCCCTATCTCTAACAGCATCCCTTGAATTGAATAATGGGTTTGTTCCTCTTCTTGCTCCTTGCTTTGTGGCTTTGGAGAAGTTGGCAATTTATCTAAATACTCAGTGAGGGCATATATACCTAAACCGATCCTGCTAAACCTTGGATCCCGCTGAACCCTCTCTTGAATCGTCTTGAAGGGAGTTTGCCCTGTCAAAGGTCGATATTTTATGATTTCTTTATATATCTTCCTCAGAGGCGCGACATAATTATTCGCTAGGAGGACTTTTTCAATCGCCTCGGAATAGGTCAGCTCCTCTTTTCTCATACTTTGCACCTTTTTACACCGAGGGAGCTATATGAACTTTTCCCATACGATATCATCATACCCGATAATCACCCTTCCTCTAACCTCTTCTTCGCTTCCAACCTGTCTTCGAAGGCGTTGCTCAAGCTGTTCCTTGCTCATTACTATCCAGTTAAGAGGATTCTCTTCGTCTTCTTTTAGCCATATAT
>DATKVW010000143.1:0-2545 GCA_035529875.1 Dehalococcoidales bacterium
CTTACCGAGCCAAATTTTGCGGCTATCTTTGACATGGTTAACGCCGTTGAGTTACCTGTCATCGTCGCCGGAGGTGTTTCATCACTGAGTCACCTTAAAATGTTGAAGCAGCTTGGCGTTGAGGGTGCCATAGTGGGTAAGGCACTTTATACCGGAGACATCAACCTGAAGCAGGCGCTGTCCATTGTTAATCAAGTGTAATAAAGAGGGGGATTGAATAATGCCTGTCTTTGTTCGATTGGTCAGCTTTCATTCTGGTGGAGGTCAGTTCGACACCAAAAAGGATAACCAAGTCATTAATCAGGTTTTGCAGGAACTCCAAGACAAAGGCGCACGCATCATCAGTATCACCCCTGCACTCGGTGGAGGCACCTTGCAAGGTATAGCAGCTAGCTATACCATAACCTACGAGGCACCTAGCCCAATTGAATAGCCAGGTTCAATGTTAACCTGTTGGGGGTAGTTTGAAGGGGGACAAAGGGGGATAGGGTTGATACAAAATCTAAAGTTTAACGAAAAAGGGCTTATCCCGGCAATAGCTCAAGATGTTGATACCGGTGAGGTGCTGATGCTGGGCTATATGAATGAGGAATCATTACGCCGAACTCTCTCCAGTGGTGAGGTGTGGTTTTACAGTCGTAGTCGAAACGAGTTGTGGCATAAGGGAGAGACTTCAGGTAACCGCTTGATAGTGCGCTCGGTATGGAAGGACTGCGACAGTGATACCATTCTGATTAAGGCACACCCTACCGGGCCAATATGCCATACCGGTAACAAGACCTGCTTCTTTCAGCAGCTAACCAAGCAGGATGTGGAGTAAGTCCCTATTCGGGAGCTTGAGCCATCTCTACGCCTTGGTCTATTTCCACAGTCTTGCTTAATGCGGCAAGAGCCACTTCCAGTTGACTATCATCGGGTTCCGAGGTCGTCAATGACTGTAACCACATTCCGGGAGCCAGAACAGCCCGGACAAAGCCATTCCTAATATGCCTGGCGCCAAAATAGGTGACCTCATAGCCGAGGGCGGCAATAACCGGGATGAGGACAATTCGTGATACTATCATCAGCCATAGTGATGGGCGACCGACCAGGGCAAAAACGATGATAGCTATGATGAGTACGGCGAACAGAAAACTGGTGCCACAGCGCACATGAGCGGTGCTGTATTTTTTGACTGCCTCTACCTCTAGTGGAACGCCATCTTCATAGGCATTTACTGTCTTGTGTTCGGCACCATGGTAGGCAAATACCCGCTTAATATCAGGGAGTAACGGTAATAGCTTGAGATAAATAATGAAGATAACCACTCGGATGAATCCCTCAATCAGGTGAAAAACGAGAGACGAATTGATATAAGGGTTGAGTAACCGGGTGAGAAAAAGAGGGGCAATAAAGAACAGAACTACAGCCAGACCCACGGCAAGAGCAACCATTAACCAGACTGATGCTCCTGAAATCTTTTCCTCTTCTTCCTCTAAGGATACATTGGCTGAGTAGAGCAGTGCCTTAATACCGAGGCCTAGAGCCTCAATTAAAACAATTATACCCCGCAATAATGGAGTCCTTCTCATCCAACCGCTATATATAGCTGACAGAGGCTGAGTATCTATTGCCATATCGCCATTGGGGCGACGCACCGCTGTTACCACAGCCTTCTGCCCCCGCATCATCACCCCTTCAATGACTGCCTGACCTCCGTAATGGAATCTTTCTGCCATTAACAATCTCCCAATAAGCAAAAGGGAGCGGTCGTAGCCCGCTCCCTACCACCTGCAATTTTCCTGTTCACCTCTCCAGCTTGTAGCGCCGCTTAAACCGCTCTACCTGTCCGGCAGTATCCACCATTCTGCGCTCCCCGGTAAAAAATGGATGACACTTGTTGCACAGCTCAACCTTTAGTACCTTTTTGGTAGAGCCGGTAGTAAAGGTATTACCACAGACACAAATTACCTTGGCATCGGTATAATACTGGGGATGAATCTTGTCTTTCATAGTATTCAGCTAGCGTAAATGCTAACTTTCCTCCTGTTCTTGCTGGTAGGCTCAAATTTAACAATGCCATTGATAAGGGCAAAAAGGGTGTAGTCCTTGCCTACCCCCACGTTATTACCGGGGTGAATACGTGTGCCTCGCTGACGAACCAGTATCGTCCCGGCATTGACTTTCTGCCCGGCGTATCTTTTCACTCCCAGCCGCTTAGACTTGCTATCTCGACCGCAGCGGCTGCTACCACCCGCTTTCTTATGCGCCACTCTTAATCACCTCTTTCCTACTTCTCCGAACCTTCTTAGCTGGCTCAGTTGGCGCAGTCTCTAGTCCGATTATCTTATCAATAAGCAATCTGGTATAAAACTGGCGGTGCCCGGTCTTCTTACGGTAACGCACCTTCGGCTTATACTTAAAGACGATAATCTTCTTGCCTTTGCCTTCACCCTGAGAAGTGGCAACTACCTTTGCTCCTTCTACAATAGGTGCACCTGCAGTTACCTTGTCGCCGTCGGCAATAAGTAATACCTTATCTAAATTAACAGCTTCGCCCTCAGCC
>DATKVW010000144.1:0-14906 GCA_035529875.1 Dehalococcoidales bacterium
CGCAAATCCTCAGACTTCAACAAAGGTCTAATCGCTATACCATCCCTGATTTCACGGAACATACCGCCAACGAGCTCATCTTCACCAACAGGCTCAACAACATCGCCAGCTACAACATCAGTAGCACCATGGACAGGCAACATCTTAACCTGGTAATCAAAGCCCTCACGCACTTTTTCCTCTACCAACTTCAACGGAGATATCTCTTTCTGGATAGCTTCTTCAACATCGTGAATATAAATCATGGCACTCTGAACACTATCCTGCTGGAGCAGTGCCTTAACAGCCATAACATTCTGAGTCTTAGCAGCTACCAACGACGCTGAACTATGCCTTAAAGTATGAGGACCCAGCTTTTCACCTTTCAGACCAGCACGCTTACATATCCGGATTACCCGCATACTCAACGCCTCTCTACTCAAACCAAAGACCAGGTTATCATCACCAGCTGCCATAATACGCAGACCTTCACATACACGAACATCAAGCCTATAACGCCTTTCACCAGTTTTCTCCTGCGCAATGAACCAGCCGTCAGAAACATCCTTGCCTTTCAACTTACTTAAACAACCTATACGACAACCGCTATCTACCAAAGTCATCACCAACGCATACTCCAACGTAGTTTTACACGCACGCACTATCGCAACTATATCCTGAGCCTTAAAATACCTACGTTTACGCTTCTTTACATTCGGAGCCGAAACCGCTTTACAAGCATTTTTCAACTCATAATTAGCTTCCATATAATCACAGGCATTACGCAAGATGGTAAACCATAACCGCACAGTCGTATCACGATAACCGACCAAACTCACAAGCCACTCATTAACTTCAACAGACTTTACCGGGAAATCTTCCGACCTCTTAGCCAACGACTTAAACACCGCCTCATAATTCCTCTTACTGCTCTCACTCATACGCTTACCAGCTAACACCGCTTTTAGAACTTCCATCGTCTTCACTTGCTTCACCTATCCTTTCTCTCCTATAATCGTTATAGCATATAGGATACTTGAACATTAACAGACAAATGTACATTTGTCAATACCCTATATGCACAGGGTAATACCATATTACCGCTAAGCCTTGGTAGGGAAGAGCTAGGGTTTAGCTGATAGGGGTTGTCAGGTGCAAAATGAAGAGAGTCTTGTCCGGCGAGCGCAACAGCATGACCCGGAGGCTTTAGCTCAGTTATACGAAGAGTATTTTGGTAAGATTTACCGATACATAGCTCTTAAGATAGGGAATAGGACAGAGGCAGAGGATATGACGCAACAGGTCTTCCTCAAGGCTATTAAGTCTATCTCCTCCTTTAAGTGGAAGGGTGTACCTTTCTCTGCCTGGCTATTCCGTATTGCCCATAATCAGGTGGTGGACTATGTGAGAAAAAGGGCTAAGCATGCCACTGTTCCCCTGGTGGAATCGCTGGTTAGTACTGGTGATAATCCGGAGTTGATAGCTGAGCAGAACCTGGATGCGGAGCGTCTTCTCTCGGCTACTCAGCAGCTGACCAAAGCACAGCGAGAGGTAATTTCCCTTCGTTTTCCCGGTGGACTATCCATTGCCGAGGCAGCCAGGGTTATGGGGAAGAGTCAGGGCGCAGTTAAGGCATTACAGCATAGCGCTATACTAGCTCTGCGCCAGGTATTATTCGTGGAATAGGATGATGAGGAATAAGAGATTTGATGACATTCTGAATGAGTGCTTGGATAGACTGCTAATGAAAGGGCAGACTGTGGAGCAGTGCCTGGATAGCTATCCTGAGGAAGCGGATAAGCTTAAGCCACTGCTTCAGGTAGCGATGGCTACCAGGAGGGCATCAGCTCTCCAACCCAGTCCCGATTTCAGAACCAGAGCCAGATACCAGTTCCACTCAGCACTCCGGGATATGGAGGCTAAAAGAAGTCGTCCCTTCTTTGGCTGGCTACCACAGTGGGCCACAGTGGCAACTACGGTTTTCGTCTGTTTACTAGTAGCCGGAGGTGGCACAGTGTTTGCCGCTGGCAATAGTATGCCTGATGAGCCTCTGTATCCGATGAAGTTAGCCACGGAGCGGGTGCGGTTAACCCTGACGCCTTCTGGAATAGGTAAGGCAGAGCTTTACGCTGAGCTGGCGGACAGGCGGATAGCTGAGATAGAACGTATGGTTGGTAAAGATAAACCGGAGCAGGTAGAGCGAACCGCTCAGCGACTTAATACCTGCCTGATGATGGTTGCCAGTCTGCTCTCGGTCCAGGAGGCGGGAGGTGAGGAGGTGGCGCTAGCACCGGCACCGCGGACACCAGCATTAGAGACAGTGCCAGAGGAGTCAGCACCTGAGGCGCGGACCCGGGGTGAAGGGGGTGGTAGTAAACGAATTGCCAAACAGGAAGAGTTCAGGAGGAAGATGTTGCGTTCCGCCGCCGACCATCCGGCAGCTCTACGTGCTATGTTGAGAAACGCACCAGAGTCGGCAAAGCCCGCCTTGCTCCGGGCAATTGCTATCTCAGAAGCTGGCTACGAAAAAGCCCTCAGGGCTCTGGACTAAGCCCTGAACCATTCTTCGAAAATTCCCCGAATTACCCTAACCTATTGGTGACTTTTTCGTTATAATATTAATGAAGGAATTAAAAGGGGCTTTGCCATGATAAGAAGATGTTCATATCATAATTCCCCTCCCTCTCCTCTTGTGAAGGGGATAGGTTGCTAAATAATTATTAATTAGGAGGTTGGGAATGAAAAAGCATCTATTATTGGCAGTAGGTCTGACAGTAGTGCTGGCGATGGTCGGTTTATGTGGCTGTGGTACCGTTCCCACCACGGCGACTATAGAAGGGATAAGCCTGACCAGCCAGCAGGAAGGAATCTGGGTCAGTGGACAGGGTAAAGTAACCGTGGTTCCTGACATCGCTACCCTGAGGTTGGGTGTTGAAGCTCAGCAGGCTAGTGTGGCTGAGGCACAAACCCAGGCGTCTGAAGCTATGAATAGGGTAATGGATGCTCTTGCCGATAACGGCGTAGCCAAGAAAGATATCCAGACTCAATATTTCAGCATCCATAAGGTAACCAGATGGGATAACGAAAAACAGCAGGAGATTGTGATTGGTTACCGTGTCAGCAATATAGTAACCGCCAAGATAAGGGACATAGATAAGGTTGGCGTAATTATCGACGCTGTGGCTGAGGCAGGAGGTGACCTCACCCGCGTAGATAGCGTCGGCTTTTCCGTAGACGACCCGTCAGCTTACTATGAAGAAGCCAGAGAAAAGGCAATAGCTGATGCTAAAACTAAAGCCACGCAGCTAGCGGAGTTTGCCGGGGTTAGCCTGGGTAAGCCAATCTACATCGCCGAGGGTGTTTATTATCCACCTGTTACGCGAGGTGTGTATGAGGAAGCAGCAATGCCAGCACCAGCAGCCGCTCCGCCCCCAATAAGCCCCGGGGAAATGGAAATTAGCCTTACCGTTCAGGTAGTCTATGCTATCCTGAAATAACCAAGAATAAGTCTAAATGAGAGGAGAAACCTATGTCTAAGAAAGTAAAAGTTATCGTCTCAGTGGTGGCAGCGGTAGTACTGCTAACGGTAGGGACCGTCACCGCAGTGATGGCTCAGGAGGACGGGTCTACCGCAAACACGACAGGAACCAGGGGTATTTTTGCCAGGGTTGCCGGTAATTTGGGTATTGCCGAAGAGGACCTGATTGGTGCCTTCCAGCAGGCACGGCAGGAGATGGGACAGGAGATGAGGCAAATGTGGCAGGAGAGGAGACAAAAAGCCTTTTTAAAGGCTTTTGATGAGGCTGTGGGGAAAGAACTCATTACTCAGGGTGAGGCTGACGACATCATAGAGTGGTGGGAGCAGAGACCGGAGGCTCTCAGCCAAATCTGGCGAGCCTGTCCCTTTGGTGGCTCTAGATTAGGCGATGGTCAAATGTGGAATAAAAGATGGCACAGCGCCTTTGGCATGCGGGGCGATGATGGAAGAAGGCACTGGCAAGGACAATGTCGGCTGGCTGACGGAGCGTAATCTGATTCGTTGCTGTTTGTAGTATAATATGTGCAGGAAGTGATGGAGAATAGGGGGGAAAACAAAGTATGAAATTAAAGTCAATCCTAATGTGTGCTGTGACTGCTGCCTTGCTCTGTCTGTGTGCTTGTTCCCCTAAGTCGGCATCGGTTGAGGTCTCTTGTGACGACTTTATGAAGCTGCAGCACATCAGTAAAGAGGTGCAGGTTCCTGTTGGCGATTCGTTTACGGTAACTCTGTGCTCCAACCCGACAACCGGCTTCCGTTGGTCGGAATCAGCACAAATTGATGACCAAACTGTGTTGCAGCAGGCAGACCACAATTTCATATCCCCCGAAAGTGAGCCGCCACCTCCACCGGGGACTCCGGGACAGGAAGTATGGACTTTTCAGGCACTCAAAAAAGGCAAGACCACGGTATCTATGGAATACAGCCGCCCCTGGGAGGGTGGCGAAAAAGGAACCTGGACGTTTGTCTTGACGGTTACAGTTAAATAGGGTGTGAAGGGACAAGAGTTCTCTATTCATAAATAGTGGGGGGAACCTCTGTAAGAGGTTCCCCCCTTTAATTTGCCCACATCCCTCTACCTGCCGATTTGGCTTCTGTCTCCAGTTGCTCAAGGTAATCCTGGTATTTAGTATCGGGGGGATAGGCTTTAGCCTCAGCCAGTCCCAGCTTTACCAGCTCGGCATTAACCAGGGTATCATCTACATAAACATAGCGTAGCAGTCGGTCATACTTATCCGTTTCCGAGACATCCTTTTCCAGACGAACCTCCTTGCCCTCTACCAGCTGGCGGTTAGCCTGCCAGGCTTCCATACCGAAGGCTTCCATTCTGGGGTAAGTTTCCGGGGTATCAATGCCGATGTATCTAACCCGGTAGCCGCCTTCTACGATGATGGTATCACCGTCAATAACTTTGGTGACCATGACCGTATCCGGTGGTGCGGTGCAACTGCACAGGAGCAGAGTCAGGGGAAGTATGATACCTGAGAGCCAGGCTCTTTTAGTTATCCTACCTCACCCCCTTAATCCCCCTCTCCTTCAAAGGAGAGGGGGAAAGATTTATAAAGAGGGGCTATAGCCCCTCTTAAATGCCCTTATGCGTGTGGGATATAGTTACCCCAATGAGAGGAAATATTGGCAAGGAGAATGAAGCTGGTTTTTATCTCAGGGATTTATTGTAACAATCGTTACATCTTGGATATTTTATTGAGACTGGTTTGGATTCTCCACAGACATGACAGTAAGACTCTTTATGATGAGGGTTTTTGCCAGACTTTGCCCACTTTTTAAAGCAATCAGTACAATAGGGGGAGTCTAAATTGTAGGGTATTTCTCTTTTACATCCGATGCAGTAACCACTTTGTTTAGTTCTACTTGTTGGCTTTGTTCTATAGGAGTAAGGTTTGCTCTTAGGTCTTTTTGGCTCATCTTTCATTGCTGAATTGACTATGGACTTCGTCCCTTTCATCACCCTGCTAAAACCACTTCTTATTAAGCTGTCTTTCTCCGCTCTATCAACTATGTATTTTGCTTCATCGCAGGCCTCATTGAAAACATCATGGTCGTCTTTTAAGGTAAGTAATATCCCCATCTCTCTATTATGCTGTTGAGAATGTTCATACAGGTTCAAGGATGTAATTACCATAGATTCTTCGTTGTAGAAACACTTAGCATGTAAATGCTCATCAAAGTGGAGTTCTAGGTTTTTTAGCTGTTTGAGCTTACTTTTTTCATCATCTGTCAACTTATCTTTTCGACATACTACTACTATTTGAATATTTTCCCCATCCCGATATTTCAGACGCTCAAGTAGAGGTTCTGGGATTTTAATATAGGGAGATATTAAGACTATCCTACTAGTCGCCTTGTCTATTATATCTTCTATTTCTGCGTACGCTCTTGATGTGTTTAAGAATTTTGCCATCTTATCCCCAATTTCACCATAGGGTCGGTTGAGGGGGTTTCTCTTTGTTATAGGGCAGACCGAGGTGCTGGTAAGCAAGCTGGGTAGCCAGCCGCCCGCGGGGGGTTCGCTCCAGAAAGCCCAGCTGCAGGAGATAGGGTTCGTAGACATCCATAATAGTATCTGCCTCTTCACTGATGGAAGCAGCAATAGTGTCCAGTCCCACCGGACCACCGTTGAACTTGTCAATGATGGTATGCAACACTTTATAGTCTACCTCGTCTAAACCGATATCATCTACTCTCAGTTTGGACAGCGCTTCAGTTGCTACCGATTGCGTGATTACACCATCCGCTCTTACCTGAGCATAGTCTCTTACTCGTTTGAGTAGTCGGTTAGCCACACGGGGTGTGCCTCTGGCTCGGCAGGCTATTTCCGCCAGCCCGCCCGCCTCAGCCTTTATCTGGAGGATGCGGGCGGAGCGCTTAACGATTGTTTCTATGGATGCCTGGTCGTAGAAATCAAGGCGATAGACAGCGCCGAAGCGGTCGCGGAGGGGAGGGCTGAGCAGGGCAAAGCGGGTGGTAGCACCAATCAGGGTGAAGGGAGGCAGGCTTAGTCGCAGGCTCTTGGCGCCGGGACCCTTGCCGATGATAATGTCCAGGGCGAAGTCTTCCATCGCCGGGTATAGCACTTCTTCTACGGTTCGATTAAGCCGATGAACCTCATCAATGAAGAGGGCATCCTGACTGTGAAGGTTGGTGAGAATAGCGGCTAGGTCTCCGGTGCGCTCTATTGCCGGACCTGAGGTAATCCTGAGGTTTATCCCCATCTCAGCAGCTATGATATAAGCCAGGGTAGTCTTACCCAGCCCGGGCGGTCCGTAGAGCAGAATATGGTCCAGAGCCTCGTCTCTACCTTTGGCGGCGGTGATGGCTATGCTCAGATTGTCTTTGATGCTAGCCTGTCCCACGAAGTCGGCGAGGTGTCTAGGTCGAAGGCTGGTATCAAGTGGTATATCCTCGGCGCTGGGTTTACCCGATATAATGCGTTCTATTTTGACCTCACCCCCTTTCCTCTCTCAAAGGAGAAAGGAGGGCATTAGTTTGGGGAAGGCTCCATATTTTCGCTGGTAGTAGGTAGCTCTTCGCTGGTGGTTAATTGCCCTTCTTCCTTACCAGCCGTTAACTGTGGTGCCTCCTCAGGAATTGAACAACAGGCAGGGATTAACCTGCCAATAATCACATTTTCCTTGAGCCCGGTCAGTCTATCTGTCTTACCATAGACTGCGGCTTCGGTAAGCACTCTGGTGGTTTCCTGAAAGGAAGCTGCCGCCAGCCAGCTATCGGTGCTCAGTGAGGCTTTGGTTATACCCAGTAATACGGTATGGGCAGTGGCTGGTTCGCCTCCTTCTGCCAGCATCCTGGCGTTAATCTCCTCGTAATGGAACCGGTCTAATAACTCGCCGGGAACTAGCTGGGTGTCACCCGGGGAATCAATGCGAACCTTGGACAGCATCTGGCGGACGATAACTTCAATATGCTTATCGTTGATATTTACCCCTTGGGAACGGTATACCTGCTGCACCTCATCTACCAGATATCGCTGGACTGCCTCCCTGCCCAAAATATGGAGTATATCCTGTGGGTTAATAGAGCCTTCGGTAAGTTGCTCTCCTGCCTTTATTGAGCCTCCGCTTTTAACCCGAATATGAGCTGCCGCCGGAATAGGATACTCTCGCTCTTCCCTCTCCTCGTATTTGATAGCGATTTGTTCATTTTCAATAAACACCTCACCAGCTACCCGGGCTAGGATGGGTTGAGGTTCCGTGGTAAGGTCGGTTGGTTGCGGTGTGGCTTCAGCTTCAGGTGCTGGGCTGGCTAACGCTGTTCCGATATCTACCCATTGTCCATTCTGCACCGTGATTTGCCAGCCAGAGGGCAGCGGATACTCGTCACGAAACACTTCCGAGCTGGTAACCTTAATCACCTTCTGCTCTTCAGTGTCAATTATCTCAACCGTACCGTCTATTTCTGAGATAATGGCCTGACCCTTAGGTGGTCTGGCTTCAAAGAGTTCTTCCACCCGGGGCAGACCGCTGGTGATATCAAGCCCGACGACACCGCCGGTATGGAAGGTGCGCAGAGTTAGCTGGGTACCCGGCTCGCCGATGCTCTGGGCGGCAATTATACCGGTGGCTGTGTTGAGGTCAACTAAGTGTCTGCGGGCGAGGTCTCTACCATAGCACTTCTGGCAGGCGCCATGCTTGGCGCGGCAGATAAGGGGAGACCTGACTTGAACCCTGGTTATACCGGCAGCAACGATGTCACTTGTCTTCTGCTCATCAATTTCCTCATCCCGGTCGACGATGACTTCTCCGGTGCTGGGATTAACCACTTTACTGGCGGCTAGCCGACCTAGTATTCGCTCGGCCAGCGATGGTAATAGCTCCCTCTCTTCCGACTCAAAAATCCATATACCGTCGGTGGTGCCACAATCCTCCTGGCGGGTGATGACATCCTGGGCAACATCAATAAGGCGTCGGGTCAGGTAACCACTGCCCGATGTCCTCAAAGCGGTATCGGCTAATCCCTTGCGGGCACCGTGGGTGGAGATGAAGTATTCCAGAACACTGAGCCCCTCACGTAGCCCCGACTTGATAGGAAAGTCGATTATTTTGCCTGCAGGGTTAGTCATCAAACCCCGCATGCCTGCCATCTGTCTAATCTGGGAAATATTGCCCTTTGCCCCGGATGTTGCCATCATATAAATACCACTATTGCGGTTGAGGGTATCGGAGATGGCTGCGGTAATCTTGTCAGTAGTTTCTATCCATGTTTCGATGATGCCACTATACCGCTCATCGTCGGTGATTAAGCCACGGTGGTACTGGTTTTCAATAATGGCTGTCCTTTCTTCCGCCTCTTCTAGCAGCTTGGGCTTGCTTTCGGGAACTTTAATATCGCTGGTGGCGATGGTGGTTCCCGATTTGGTGGCGTAGCGGAAGCCCAGTTGTTTGATGTTGTCCAGTACCTCAGCCATAGCTTCATTGTTCAGTAGCTTATAGCAGTTACTCACTATCTGCTTCAGGCTTGCCTTGTCAATTGCTTTGTTACAGAAGCCTATCTCTGAAGGAAAAGCATCGTTAAAGATAATGCGCCCGGCAGTAGTTTTAATTCTTTGCCCTGTTTTCTGGTCTCTGGCTTCAATCTCAGCCCGAAGGTCAATAGTGCCCAGCTCGTGGGCAAGTTTTGCCTCTTCAAGACTGCTGAAAAGTGCGCCTTCCCCTCTGGTTCCAGGTCTGATGGTGGTCAGATAGTAACAACCGAGAACTATGTCCAGGGTTGGGCTTACTATTGGCTCACCGCAGGATGGCAACAGCATGTTATGCGTACTGAGTAGTATCTCCTTGGCTTCCCTAACCGCCGCTTTGGACAGGGGAATATGAACTGCCATCTGGTCACCGTCAAAGTCAGCATTGAAAGCAGAACATACCAGGGGATGAATCTGGATAGCGTTGCCATCAGTAAGCACCGGCTCGAAGGCCTGTATGCTAAGTCGGTGCAAAGTAGGGGCTCGGTTAAGTAGCGCCGGTCGCTCCTTAACCACTTCCTCAAGTATGTCATATACCTCCGGTCTGCCCTTATCCACTAGTCGTCGGGCGCTCTTATCGCTGTGGGCGAGACCTCGCTCCATTATCTGGCGCACCACAAAGGGCTTAAATAGCTCCAGAGCCATTCGTCGGGGTAAACCACACTGGTGGAGTTTGAGTTCCGGACCGACGACGATGACGGAGCGCCCACTATAGTCGACCCGCTTACCCAGTAGATTCTGACGAAAGCGTCCCTGTTTACCCCGGAGCATGTCAGAGAGCGACTTCAATTTATGGTTCCCCGGGGTGGCGACAGCCCGTCCCCTTCGCCCATTATCAATAAGAGAGTCCACAGCTTCTTGGAGCATCCTTTTCTCATTGCGGATGATAATTTCGGGTGCTTCTATTTCCAGCAGGTCGCGTAATCGGTTATTGCGGTTAATCACCCTTCGGTAGAGGTCATTAAGGTCACTGGTGGCAAATCTGCCCCCGTCTAACTGAACCATTGGCCGCAGGTCAGGGGGCAGGACAGGTAGCACCGTTAGAATCGTCCACTCCGGTTTATTACCGCTGCGCAGGAAGCTCTCTACTACCTGGAGCTGCTTGCTTGCCTTCCTCCGTCGTTGACCCGAGGTAGAGCGGGTTTCCTGGATTAACTGGTTGCGTATTTCCTCGAGGTCAATATCTTTGAGAATCTGGAGAATAGCTTCAGCTCCCATCCTCGCCTCAAAAACCTGGCGATACTTCCGTTTGAGTTCCTGGTAATGCTCCTCGGTGAGGAGCATGCGGGGACGGAGGTCTTTTAGCTGTTCTTCATGAAGCTGAAGCTGCTCCTCTAACTTGGTTTTTTCCTCAACAAAGTGGCGTCGGAGCTGGTTCACCTCCTCTACAGTGGCTTGCTCCTGCTCCATTTCGGATATTTTAGCCTCCACTGCTCTCTCCTGGTCAGCTATATCCTGTAAGCTGTTCTCCTCAAGTTGTCTAATTGCTTCCTGACGTGCCTCTTCGTCTATAGAAATAATGATGTAATGGGAAAAGTAGAGAACACGTTCCAGATTCCGTGGCGCCAGGTCAAGTAGTAGCGCCATCCGGTTAGGTATTCCCTTGGCAAACCAGATATGACTCATCGGGCAGGCTAGTCCAATGTGTCCCATCCTTTCCCGTCGCACTTTGGCTCGGGCTACCTCTACCCCGCACTTATCGCAGATAACCCCCTTATAGCGAATCTTCTTGTATTTACCGCAGGAACACTCAAAGTCCTTGGTCGGGCCAAAGATTCTCTCGCAGAAAAGCCCGTCTCTTTCCGGCTTCAGGGTACGGTAGTTGATAGTCTCTGGCTTGGTTACCTCACCATAAGACCAGCTTCTGATCTGCTCTGGTGAAGCTAAAGATATACGAATAGCATCAAAATCGTTAACTTCCGGCATTTTCTCCTTCTACCTCATCTTCAAATTCTGTCCCCAGTTTAGGCAGTTTTGCAGTTTCTTCAATCAGCGTTGTCTGTTCTTCTTCCTCTTCTTCTTCACTAATTACCTCAATGTTAAGCCCTAAAGATTGCAGTTCCTTAACCAGAACCTTGAACGATTCTGGCACACCGAGTTGTAGGATATCCTCATTCTTAACAATAGCCTCATAGGTTTTAGCTCGACCGGTGACATCGTCTGACTTGATGGTCAGGACTTCCTGAAGGTTGTGAGCGGCACCATAGGCTTCTAGTGCCCATACCTCCATTTCACCGAAACGCTGTCCCCCGAATAGAGCCTTACCGCCCAGCGGTTGCTGGCTAATCAAGGAGTAAGGTCCGGTGGAACGGGCATGAGCCTTATCTTCAACCAGGTGGATTAGCTTCATTATATAAATATTACCCACCGTTACCGGCTGGTCAAACGATTCACCAGTCTGTCCGTCTCTCAGTGTAATCTTGCCAACAATGGGCGGGGCGAGGTTCAGTTCATTACTGACCTTGTCTACAGTTTGTTCCAGTTCTGGCTGGTCAAGGTGACGGCTGTCTATGCCCAGGTCTTCCAGCCATAGACGGAGACAAACATCTTTTGCCACTCCCGGGTGCTCATCGCTAAACACCTTGTCTCCATCGTAACCGCGGCTGGTGACCCATGCCGTAGCTAGCTCTAACTGCACTGCTGTGTTCCCGTTGGTTGGGTTATTGTCCACCGCCCCAGCTTTTCGGGCGAACCATGCCCTGGCTAAAACATCCTCAATATCAGCATCACCAGCACTATCAAAAATGGGGGTGAGCACCTTAAAGCCGAGCGTCTTGGCTGCCCAGCCGAGGTGAGTTTCCAGAACCTGACCAATGTTCATACGGGATGGCACCCCTATGGGATTGAGGATGATATCTACCGGTGTGCCATCGGGCAGGAAAGGCATATCTTCGGTGGGGGCAATAATGGAGATTACTCCCTTATTGCCGTGCCGTCCCGCAAGCTTATCGCCTACCGAAACCTTTCGTTTCTGGGCAACCCAGACCTGTACCCATTGATTAACCCCGGCGGGCAGGTCGTCACCATTAAAGCGGGAGAAAATCTTTACATTAATCACTTTACCCCACTCGCCGTGCTCCATCCGCAGAGAGGCATCTTTTACCTCACGGGCTTTCTCACCGAAGATAGCCTGCAAGAGTTTTTCTTCAGCAGATAGTTCCGTCTCTCCCTTCGGGGTAATTTTGCCCACCAGTATGTCGCCCGGATTTACCTCAGCACCAATCTGGATAATTCCGTCTTCATCAAGCTCACGCAGGCTTTCCTCGCCCACATTAGGTATGTCTCTGGTGATTTCTTCGGGTCCTAGCTTGGTATCCCGAGCTTCTATCTCATGCCTGGAAATGTGAATGGAGGTAAACTTGTCTTCTTCAACCAGACGATTACTGATGATGATGGCATCCTCAAAGTTATAGCCCCGCCAGCTCATAAAGGCACACAGCACATTCTGTCCCAGAGCTAGCTCCCCTTGCTCGGTAGCTAAGCTATCAGCCAGAACCTGTCCCGGTTCAACCCGGTCACCTTTGTTTATTACCGGATGCTGGTTAATACAGGTTGCCTGGTTAGTCCGTACAAATTTCATTAAGGGGTATATATCCTTCTCCCCGTCATCCCTGGTAACCTCAATTTGTGAGCTAGTAACCGAGGTTACTATGCCGCCATTCTGGGCAAAGATTACCTGTCCGCTGTATTTGGCAGCCTCCTTTTCCATACCAGTGGCGACTACTGGTGCCTCGGCGGAGAGCAGGGGCACTGCCTGCCGCTGCATATTGGACCCCATCAGGGCACGATTAGCATCGTTATGCTCCAGGAAAGGTATTAGCGAAGTGGCGACACTAACTATCTGCTTGGGTGATACGTCCATATAATCAATCTTTTCTGGTGCCTCCAGCAGGTAGCGGTCGGCTAGCCTGGCTTCAACCAGTTTGCCTTTAAACTGGCTGTTTTGGTCAAGCGGAGCATTGGCTTGAGCGATGGTGTATTCGTCCTCTTTATCCGCCGATAGGTAAACGACCTCATCGGAGACAAAGGGGACTATCTGTATGTTTCTCGGAGATAGCTGTGAGAGCTTGGTGGCGAGCTCAGAGGTAATAATGGCTCTGGCTTCGGCTAGGGTATTGCCCTCATCATCGGACACTGCTTCCCGAACCGTCTTACCCGGTAGCTTATCATAGCTATTGCTCACTTCAGCAATAACCTTACGGTATGGCGTCTCAATAAAACCATACTGGTTAATCACTCCGTAGGTGGCTAGTGAGCCAATGAGACCGACATTAGGACCCTCTGGTGTTTCAATGGGGCAGATTCTGCCATAGTGGGAAAAGTGAACATCACGGACATCAAAGCCGGCACGCTCACGGGATAAGCCTCCCGGTCCCATAGCTGATAAGCGGCGCTTATGGGTTAGTTCCGCCAGGGGATTGGTTTGGTCCATAAACTGGGATAGCTGTGAACCGCCGAAGAATTCCCTGACGGATGCTTGTATCGAGCGAATGTTGACCAGAACGCTGGGAGTGGCTACTTCAGTGTTGATGATGCTCATGCGTTCCCTGACTATCCGCTCCAGACGCAGTAACCCGATGTGAAACTGGTTTTGCATCAGCTCGCCAACAGTGCGCACTCGCCTGTTACCGAGATGGTCAATATCGTCAGCCGTGTCAGCCTCATTGTTAACCATGATAATGTGCCTGACTATCTCTACAATATCTTCCCCATCTAGAGCTCGTTTCCTTTTCGATTCATCAAGACCTAACCGTTTGTTAAGCTTGTAGCGGCCTACCTCTCCCAGGTCATAATACAAGGGATTGAAGAACAGGTTATTTATTACCTTTCTGGCATTTTCCAGGTTAGGCGGGTCACCGGGGCGCAATTTTCGATAAATATCAAGCAGAGCCGCCGCCTCATCCCTGACCTCGGACTCACGTTCAATAGTTGACTTGGTAAACTGGTGCTCCGGAGAGTTATCTTCATTGGCGAACAGGTTGAGCAGTTGCTCATCGCCGCCATAACCCACTGCACGTAGTAGTGTAGTAATTGGCACCTTCCGCTTACCATCTATCTTGGCTGAAATTACATCCCGGTTGCTGGTCTCAAACTCCAGCCAGGCGCCACGAGTCGGAATTAGCTTGGCATAGCATAATTCACGACCACTAACCGGGTCTCCTTTAGTAGTAAAATAGACGCCGGGAGAACGAAGCAGTTGGCTTACTACTATTCGTTCAGCGCCACTGATAATAAAGGTGCCTTTGGCTGTCATTAGGGGAATATCCCCCAAAAACAGGTCTTCTTCCTTGATTTCCCCGGTTACTTTAACCAGTAACCTCGCCCTGATGTAAAGAGGGACTGAGTAGGTCAGGCCTCGCTGGTGGCACTCCTGTTCCGAATGACGAGGTTCACGAAACTCGTAGCCAATAAAGCTAAGCTCCAGCCTATTGCCAGTGAAGTCCTTAATCGGGGATACTTCCTCCAGCAGTTGCTTCAGCCCCTTTTCTTGAAACCAGAGAAATGAATCTAACTGGACTCTAATTAGATTAGGTACATCCAGTATGTGAGGTAACCTGGCATAAGATTTTCTAGAACTGAGAAGTTTTCTCTTTTCGGTGGGTATTGTTGACATAAAAACCACTATAATCCACTCCTTAAGCAAATAAACAAAGCTTCGGCATTATTATGGTACTGATTCCAAATAAAACCTGTGGCGAATGAGGAAATATAATTAGGTTAAAACTTTAAGAGGCATAATTTTTTTGGCAACTTATAATACTACTCTTTAAACATTTTGTCAAGAGCAATAGAAGGCAGATTGCGAAAAAGCCCTTTTTATTGCTATAATACCTTGACAAATGGGGCTGTAGCTCAGTTGGGAGAGCATCTCCTTTGCACGGAGGGGGTCAGGGG
>DATKVW010000145.1:0-2132 GCA_035529875.1 Dehalococcoidales bacterium
GTAGTGGGTATGCCAACCATGCCGGCAACGCTCGCCCTTCCTTTCCTTTGGCTCCAGACCTGGGGACCACTCTGGGGTGTTGCTCAATTAGACGTTGGTGTTGGAGCCAACAATAGACAGGTTGTGTTCAACGAGGAAGGCTCGATTGCGATGCATGACCCTGCTGCCCCTGCCAATGTGTACGCGCAGCACGCAGGCTTTGTCCTTCCCAATGCGCTTGCTGGTGGCCAGGGGGCACCGTTTATCTTCCTCCAGATAACTCCATAACTGGGGATAGTTGAGGGCGGGATAGTTGGCTTATGACCAAGGGGTCCCGCCCCACTGGAAAACTGAATATAATCGCCGAAGTTTTGTCGGTGAGAGAGCAAAGAGATATTGCCATCACAGGCAAATAACTTCGTGATGGCAATATTGTTTTTGGAGGTAAAGGATGATTACTGAAGCCATAATCAATCGGGTAAAATATCCCCCAGAGCTGCTTCCGGATAGCTGGTTCGGGGCTGTTCCTCTCAACGCCGAGGTTTCCCCGCCAGTCCTTGACCTGAGGAGGTTTACGCCGTATATTCTCGCTCTTGCCAACATTCAGCTTACGGCTAATGCTAGTGTTGTGTTGAGGGCAAAACATGGTGATGGCGGCAGTATAAGGGTAGAAGAAAACACCGCAGCTATGATCAGTAACCTTGTTGGGGCATGGTGGCTAACCTCCAAGGATATCCTCTACTACAATCTTTTCGGGCTGGCAGCGGTCGCTGGTTACAGAACCCACTTTGGCGTGTGGGCAAAGGGGGGATCACCTGTCACACCAACGATTGTCGATAAGCTCTTTTATGCTATACCCCTCACCAATGATGAGAAGGCAGTCTGTGAGGAGCTGGGTATCAGGAACACCTTTGGAAAGGGGCTATTACCCCTGCCAATCAGCCAGCAGATTGAGAGGGAATACCGCATAGTAGGTGAAGAAAGCCATTCAAGAAGTATTACTATTGCCGCAGCGAACACGGTATATACCATAGACACTATCTATCCCAAGAGCACGGATGAATTTCTCGTCTTAACCAGGCTGGCGGCTGCCCCGGGAACGGCAGCGCAGAATGTCCGCCTAATCGTTGATAGGGATAGGGATGCTGGCTATGCCGATTTGGGGACATTCGCCCTCAGTTTAGTAGCCGGTGGTGAGGTGGCATGTTTCATTCCGGCCATGACTGAACTCAGGCTGACCACTACTGCCACCGTTGCCCCGGGTGCTCACTTGTTTAGATATACCGTCCAGAGGGTAAAGTTGAGTAATTTATTAAGAGTACGCTTTGGTCTGGTTTCTAAGGATGAGGTGCCGGCTGACCTCTGGAAGAAGGTTGCCGGAGGTATCGTCTAATGGCTCAAAACAAAGGACGAGGCTTTGCCCCAGGGTTAGTAGTCGGCGGTATAGGGGCCGCTACGCTGACAGGTATTATTGCAGCCCTACTGGCAGCTAAGCCGGCTGAAGCAGCCACACCAGATGAAAAGGTAGATTACATAATTGAAGCCCTGACGACTCTGATTCCGGTGCTAGCCGAAGTGGCTGGAGGCCAAGCTCAGCTAGTTGAGGCAATCCAGCAATGGCTGGCAGCTCAGGGGGTGATACCTCCCGGGGTGGAGGTTACTGTATCTGCGCCCTGGGTAGCCAAAGACCCTGAGCAGATATTTACCCAAGCTATCAGGACGGCAGCAATCTTCTACTCGGATAAGATGGTTAACTGGACCCGAGGTAAGAGGCTCTTGATTAAAGTAGAATCTTCGCTTGACCAGGACTGTGATATTCAGGTTATAGGCAATATTGCTGATACCAGAGAGCTAGCCGTAGATGTAGGCGCCCTGCTTCCCTGTGATGCCGGCGGCAATATCAGTGCTGGCCCAGCTTGGGATGACTGGCACCCCTACATCGGGGTCAGAATAATAACGGCACTGGCTCCAACGGCCGGTATTCTCACCATTACCGCGGTGATACAGGAGTAAGAGCTAATGCTTATCTTATATGAAACTTGTTTGGAATACTTCAGAAGGCGCCTCAGCGAGGGCTGTAAGGAGCTAAATAAGCTAGGCAGCTACCAGTCCCGCATACCCCAGCGGAATATGCAGCACAAGAAAGGGGTCGG
>DATKVW010000146.1:0-6091 GCA_035529875.1 Dehalococcoidales bacterium
TATGGCACTTAGTATTCAAGGACATTGGAGGTAAATAGAAAATGCAAAAATTATCCACGATTTACACAGTAGCTCACCATTGTTAATATCCTTACAATAGTCAGCTACTGTGTAAATCGTGGATAATTTTTGCATTTTCTATTTACCTCCAATGTCCTTGAATACTAAGTGCCATACAAACGTGGCAATTCAAAGGCAATTTATCTTATAACTAGAATGATTTGCATGTCAATAAATATTCTCTTCGTGAAATATTAATTTACTGTAAATTGGGGGGTATTTCGCATCTTTTTTATCACGGATTGGGTTACCCGAAGTATAGATAAAGGCTTTACGTTTTTCAACTGAACTTGAACATACTATGATGACCTCTGTCCCCTCCGTTTCAGCTACCGGGTATATTGGAGTCGGCGGGGGCAAAGTCAAGGATATTGAGCCTGAGCTTTTCTTCACCACTCCAGTGGTCTATCTCTAAGTTATACACCATATCAATAAGGGAGTGTGTTTCCGCCAGAAAGTTGCCCAGTCTGAAAGCCACCGCATCCCATACGGCGCCACTCTGTTTTACTTTCATCCGCAAATGCTCTCTGCTGTTGCCCATAGTATGGCAATCAACCACCTCTACGCTGCGGCTGAGGAAGACAGGTAGGGGATTTTCATAGCCAAAGGGGGCTAGCATTTGGATTGATTTGAAAGTGTTCCCGCTGAGTTCAGGCAGAGTAATTTCAGTGTCAATATCAATACGGGGGCGGAGGTCGACCCCGTCTAACTGGGTAGCTGCTAGCTGAGAGAGGCGATGCTGCAGGCGGGGCAGGTTATGGGTGAGCAGGGTAAAACCGGCTGCCTTGGGATGTCCCCCAAACTGGAGCAATAAATCACGGCACTGCTCCAGGGCTTGAATAATATTAAACTCGGGAATACTGCGACAGCTGCCACCGCTTATTCTCTCGCCGATTCTGGCAACTACTGCCGGACGGTAGAATTCCTCTGACAGCCTGCCGGCTATGAGACCGACGATACCAGCGGGGAAGTCTTTGCCGCCGGCGACGAGAATGTGAGAAATCCCTTGAGCTAACACTTGCTCTCTGGCTTTAGCCAGGGCAGTGGTGGTTAGTTTTTGTCGTTCCGTGTTTTTTTGTTCCAGCCATGCTGATAGACCTTGCGCTTCCTGTGGCGATGTTGTCATCAACAATTTATAGCTGGTTATAGCGTGAGCCAGCCTGCCGGCAGCGTTTAGTCGGGGGGCAATGACCCAGGAAATAGTTTCCGGGCTGAGGCTCCCAATGTTTAAGCCAGCCTGGGTAACCATTTCCCTGATTCCAAGGCGGGGGGTGGTGTTAAGCAACTCCACCCCGTACTTGACCATATACCGGTTTTCCCCCATTAAAGGCATCATATCACCCACGGTACCCAGTGCTACCAGGTCCAGCAGTTCGTCCAGTTGTTTTTCCTTGCCCATACCCTGTAGCAGAGCCTGGAGGAGCTTAAAGGCTACGCCGACACCAGCCAGCTCTGAGAAGGGGTAATTTGAGTTGGATAGCTTGGGGTCGACCACGGCAGTGGCTGGAGGGATTTCGGGTGGGGGAATGTGATGGTCGGTGATAACTATGTCCATTCCCATCTTTCTGGCTTTCTTGACCTGAGTGAAACCGGTGATGCCGCAATCAACCGTGATAACCAGGCTAATGCCCTGCTGGTGAAGGTTTTCCAGTGCGGCAGTTCTAAGCCCGTGACCTTCAGTCAGGCGATGTGGTATGTGGACGACAGCCTTGCTGCCCAGGATGGATAGCCCCTGGATTAACAGCGCAGATGCGGTGATGCCATCAACATCAAAGTCTCCGTAGATAGCAATATTTTCCCCGGAAAGCAGGGCTTGGTAGATTCTGGTTACCGCCTGGTGCATGTCGGGTAACAGGAAGGGGTCACCTGATAAGCGTTTATCAGCAGCCAGAAAAGATTCTATCTGAGATGGCTCGGTGAGGCCGCGGTCATACAGCAGTTGAGCTACTAATGGGGAAAAGCCAGAGACCTTAGCCAGATAATTGTCTGGAGCCGGCGGTAAAAGGTTCCAGCGACTATGGTTCAAGTCTGTGCCCCAGAATATTTTCGGAAAATCAGGACGGAATTATGACCCCCGAAACCGAAGGAATTGGACATAGCAGTGGTAATCTTGGCGTGACGGGCTGCATTAGCCACGTAGTCCAAATCGCATTCCGGGTCAGGGTGGGTGAGATTTATGGTGGGGGGTATTACACCGTTCTGAATAGCCATAACGCATATTGCTGCCTCAATAGCGCCGGCACCGCCAATGAGATGTCCTGTCATCGACTTGGTGGAGCTTATCGGCATATGATAGGCACGGTCACCAAATACCGCTTTTATTGCCTTGGTCTCCACCTTGTCATTTAGCGGGGTGGAGGTACCATGGGCATTAATATAATCAACCTCATTGGGAGTTAGTCCTGCCTTGCTCAGTGCCATCTGTACTGCTCTGACTGCGCCCTTTCCATCTTCAGTTGGCTGAGTGATGTGGAAGGCATCGCTGCTGGCGCCATAACCTGTCATTTCAGCCAGAATGTTAGCCCCCCGTTTTTGAGCAAAGGCAAGGTTCTCCAGAATTAATATGGCAGCGCCTTCACCGACAACAAAGCCATCGCGTTCAGCGTCAAAAGGACGGGATGCCGCTTGCGGTTCGCTGTTTCGTGTGGAGAGGGCTCGGCAGGCGTTAAAACCGGCGATGCCTATCGGGGTTATTATTGCCTCGCTGCCACCGGTTATCATTGCCTGGGCATCACCACGCTTGATAACTTCATAGGCTGTCCCGATGGCATCTGAGCTACTGGAGCAGGATGAGGTGGTGCAGAAGTTCGGTCCCTTCACCCCGAGGGAGATTGATATCTGGGCTGGAGCCATATCAGCTATCATCATCGGTATCAGGAAGGGATTCACGCTGCCCGGTCCTTTTTCCAGCAGCACTTTTACCTGTTCCGATAGTGTAATTATCCCCCCAATGCCACTGCCCACGATGACGCCAACATCGTACCCATTGTTGGGTTCAATCTGTAATCTAGCGTGTTCTACTGCCTGGCGGCTGGCAGCTACCGCTAGCTGGGTGAAGCGGTCCATGCGGCGAGCATCCTTGCGGTTGATGTAATCGGTAGGTTTAAATCCTTTCACCTCGCCGGCGATTTTGGTATCAAAGGACTCAGCATCAAACAGGGTAATGTAATCAATGCCTGACTTACCGCCAATAAGACCTTCCCATGTGGTAGCCATATTTAGACCAAGCGGACTTAGAACACCTATGCCGGTAACCACTACTCTATTATTGTAATTATTCATCGACTTCACCCCCTTTTTATGTCCGGTCAGGATTTATTCCTGTGCAGGATTTCGGTTAGCCTTCTCTTCGGTACATGTATTACTGCGTCTTTATCCTCCCATATTCGGGTAGCACCGCTGAATTCAGCAACAACAGGTTGTTCATCAGGATAGCCCAGCGCCAGCACCAGTTCAATAGTATAATCATCGGGGATGTTCAATACTTGACTCAGCTTTTTAATGTTAATAAGCCCAACACAGCACGAGCCAACTCCTTCTTCCAGGGCAACGAGTATCATGTTCTCCGCAGCTAACCCAACATCGTATTTTACCCATTCTTTGAGTGTTATCTCTTTTTTAGCCAGAATGACGATATATGCCTTGGGTCTCTGTTCCGGCGGCGGGTAGCCGGCGGGTTTAATAGAACCGGCAAACCTGAGGGTATCAAATACCCGGGCTAACAGTGGTTCATCGTCAACGATAATATATTCCAGGGATTGCTGATTTTTGGCTGATGGCGCCAATCTGGCAGCATCAACGCATTTCTCTAGTAGTTCATAGGGGACAGCCTTGTTTTGGAAGCGTCGGATTGTTCTGCGCTTAAGTATTGTTTCGTATATGCTCATTCTCGGTAACCTCGCTCTATTTTTCAGCATATAACTGTGAGACTCTCGGTTGACCGTGAAGGATGTGAAAAGTATACTGCCTAGTGACGGGATAGTCAATTAATGAGAGGTTGTTTAGTCTAAGGGGAGTTATAGAGGGGCAAAGTCCCTTTAGAAAATTCCTGCCCTCTCTCCTTATGAAGAGGAGGGGGATAAAGGGTGAGGGGTTGGTAACATGGGTAAAAGGCACGAAAAGGTAAGGGTTGCCCTGGATAGCCTGGGCTGCAAACTGAATCAGGCTGAGGTGGAGCTTCTAGCCAGAGGATTCGCCGGAGCCGGTTATCAGCTGGTATCTCCAGTGGATAAGGCTGATGTCTATATCCTGAATACCTGCACGGTTACTCACATCGCCGACAGCAAATGCCGTCACTGGCTCAGGCTGGCTCATCGTCGCAATCCTGATGCTCTGCTGGTGGCTACCGGTTGCTATGCCCAGCGAGCCCCTGAGGAGCTGGCACAGATTGAGGGGGTTGGTCTTGTCTTAAATAATGAGGAAAAACCGCATCTACTGCGGCTGCTGGGGGAGTCGGGAGAAATCGGTGCTCCAGTTTCGGCTCACGGTGAATCAACTGCTGGCTGTTTTGATGGCTTCAGGACTCGTGCCCTGGTCAAGGTTCAGGATGGCTGTAATAATTTTTGCTCCTACTGCATTGTCCCCCTGGTGCGGGGCAGGGAGAGGAGCCTGCCGGTTGAGCAGGTTGTCGCTGATGTTGGGAATCGGGTGGCTCAAGGGTATAAAGAGGTGGTGCTAACCGGGGTCAAGATTGGTGCCTATAACTACGAGGGGGTTAATCTACAGGGGTTACTGGGACACACTCTGGCTGGGACTGATGTGGACAGGTTAAGGCTGTCCTCTCTCCAGCCTCAGGAAATCACGCCGGAGCTTATCGGGTTATGGCGTGACCCGAGGTTATGCCGTCATTTTCACCTGTCTCTTCAGAGCGGCAGTGACGAGGTGCTCAATCGGATGAAAAGACGCTATTCCACCAAAGATTATCAGCAGACGGTGTCTTTAATCAGGTCCTTGGTGCCTGAGGTAGCCATTACCACCGATGTTATCGTTGGTTTCCCCGGGGAGACTGAGGCGGAGTTTGAAGAGAGCTATGCCTTTTGTCGGCAGATGGAGTTTGCCCGCATTCATGTTTTCCCTTACTCTCCCCGCCAGGGAACTCAAGCTGCCCGGATGCCTCATCAGGTGGCTAACGAGATTAAGAAGCAGCGAAGCCAGAAGATGCTGGTTTTGGCTAAAGAAAGTTCTCAAAACTTCAGCCGGCGATTCTTGTCCAAGACCACGCTCGTATTGTGGGAGAAGCAATCCGGTGGTATCTGGTCTGGTCACACCGATAACTATATCAAGGTGTATACTAGAAGTGATGAGGATTTAACCAATAAGCTGCTACCGGTGAAGATGGTGGCAGTTAGGGAGGATGGAGTGCGGGGAGTGATAGATAAAGACTGTTTAGGAAAGGATTGAAAGGGGCGAATTGCAAAATTATTTTGAAGCATATCTGGACATTGAGACCACAGGACTTTCATCTGAATATTGTGAAATTACGGTAGTCGGTATTTATCTGGTCGATGGATTTGATACCAGGTTTATGCAACTGGTGGGCGCTGATGTAACTGCGGATAACATACTGGAGGCTCTGGCGGGGGTGGATGTCATCTATACCTATAATGGCAGTCGTTTTGACCTGCCGTTCATCTCCTCTCATCTGAGGCTCAACTTAGCTGAACTCTTGACCCACCACGATTTGATGTACGACTGCTGGCAAAATAACCTGTACGGTGGCTTAAAATGCGTAGAACAGCAACTGGGCATACCGAGGCAGTTAAAGAACATGAACGGTGCCGAAGCAGTAAGGTTGTGGTGGCGATACGTTAATGATTACGACCAGGATGCCCTGGCTGTATTGCTGGCATACAATAAAGAGGATGTAGTAAACCTGAAGACCTTGAAGGAGATGCTACTTTAATATAAGCGAATTTTGTATCTCCCTCTCCAGCACCACCCGGATTTCAATCTGGAAGCTGCTAAGATTTGCCTTCTAACCAGGCACAATGTTATGCTCATATCTTAAGTAGACGAGACAAGGCAACCGTTC
>DATKVW010000147.1:0-2424 GCA_035529875.1 Dehalococcoidales bacterium
TTCCGCCCCACCTTCAAGGAAAAAGAATGAAACGAGCACTCGGTTGGTTGTTCAATATTACCCTCGTATGGCTCCTGGTAATGGTAGTGGCCATGTTCCTGCTGCCCCAATTTGGCTGGAGATTTGATGCCGTCCTTACGGGGAGCATGGAGCCGGATCTCAAGGTAGGCGGGGTGGTGCTCATTAAACCAGTGGAGCCACTTGATATTATCCCGGGTGACGTTATTGCCTACCACTCAGGTGAGAAGATAGTCACCCACCGCGTGCTCGAGGTGGTTACCGGCGATGGAGAGACTTCATTTGTTACCAAGGGTGATGCCAACGAAGACCCCGACCCGTTGCCGGTGGCAGCAGCAAGTATAGTGGGCAGGGTGGCCTTTGATGTGCCCTATCTCGGGTACCTGGCTGCTTTCGTCAAGACCCGCCTCGGCTTTCTATTAACCATCGTTCTCCCCGGGCTGGCCATCATCGGGCTGGAGCTGAAGAGCCTGTGGCAGGTCGTCCTCAAGAAAAAAGGTGAAAAGACAACGGGTTGAGGCAAAGACAGTTATTTTATGGAGATTAAGTCAGGAGGGAAGAGTGGCTGAAATAAAACAAATAGCATTAGCACTTTACATGGAGACACAGACCTTCATCGGGTTTATTGATCACAAGGAGGAACGCCTTTCAGACCTCCTCAATGGTGTATCCTCCATACAGAAGACCCGGGGCAGGTTCGTCGAGTTACATGACGTGACAATCCAGCACTCAGATGGGCGGGAGGAAAGGCTAGCAACTGCCTACATCAACAAGGCAACCATTCAACTGGCGGCGACGATAGATGGCGACCTGGCTAAGGGCATTGGTGGCCAGGTTGGGGCTAAGCCTTATCCATTTGTTGATAAACTACCCGTGCCGGTAAGGGTTCAGATGCCAGCCTACATACTTTTGGGCAATATGCATTGTATCAGTAGACAGATGGCGTGGCATACCCTTGAGGAAAAACCGATGTTTCTCCCCCTTACCAATGTTAGTGTATGCCGGTCGGGCAATAGCCACTGGTGGAAGCTTTCCTTTGCCGCTGTGAACAGAGAGAAAATCCTCTCCTTGGCAGAACTTGGAGACACTAGCTAGTTATGGATAAAGCAGAGGGCATTTCCAAGGGGGGATGGGTGCAGGTACACATCTACGCACCCACATATACTCTCCCTCATATGTGCACTGGATATATCTACTGCCTTCCAGGCCGCCGCCTTTTAGACCAGCTCAATGAGGTATTCCCGGGCACAGTTTCCGAAGCTAAGGGGTTCCTCCCTGTCAGGGAAGGCGAAATGTACGCCCTGAGAGGAGATAGTCAGTTAGTGAAATTTGCCTGCCTTAACAAGGCCAACGTCCTCTTTGTAAGGGAGTTTGAGGGGGGCCACACCAGGGGGGTTGGTGGCAAGGCTGGATATGGTGGCTATCCCTATGTAGCCAAGTTACCTATAGCAGTAAAGCTTTACTTACCGTTCTACATTGTGACTGGCCATATGCACTGTGCTGAAGGGCAACGTGCATCGGATGTGCTGAACCTAGCATTAAAATTCCTCCCTGTCACAAATGCCGAGATATGTCCCTCAGTGGGTAACATTGAGTCAGGAGTCAGCTTTGTAGCGGTGAACAAGGGGCAAATAATCCTTTTGGAGGAACTGGAGCCCTCGCCGATGGAAGTGGTAGAGACATGATAGAAGATCTTTTAAAAAGGTTACTTCAAGCAGCATATAAGCCGGAATCTGCCCCGCCCGGGTTCAAAGAAGATAATTTAAAAAGTTTACTTCAAGATTGCCCCCTGGGGTTAGAAGTGTGCTATGGGAGTTGCTATTGGTGGATGGACGGGGAGTGTACCTTCCTGCTGGAAGGCCTAAACGGATTGAGCCAGAATGGCGATGCGAGATAAAGTAGTTAAGTTGGGTGAAACCGGCCTTAATTATGCCGAAATCGGGCGCAGAGTGGGCGTAAGTAGGGAGCGGGTAAGGCAAATACTAAACCCGAAGCACCCGAAGCCAAAAAAGCCTAAACCTGAGGTCATGCTCACAACAAGAGATGTTTGTCTGATCCTTCGGCTACACCCCAATACCGTAAGACGCTGGAGCAGTCAAGGAATACTAAAATCATACCGTATCGGCCCCCGGGGTTATAGAAGGTTCTGGCGGGGGGACATTGATGTTTTTCTCAAGGGAGCAGAAATGTTTTTGCAAAAAGGTTAACAGGTATTGACAAAGACATTGTCCAGTGCTATTATTCTGTCGCATGGCTATTATGGATATGGAGAATGAACAGCCTGTTAGGAGGCCTCGCAACATCTTGATAGACCCGGAGGCTATTCACAAAGCTAGGATAGAGGCTCTGCGTTCAAAAAAGACCATAGGAGAGTGGCTTGAGGAGACAATCCAGCAGCGGATTGAG
>DATKVW010000148.1:0-2762 GCA_035529875.1 Dehalococcoidales bacterium
TGGGAGTGCGGCCGCGGTGGTGTTTACCCGGAATAGGGACGGAAGCGTGACTCTAACTATCGCCCCCACGAAAGAAGAAAATGAAGACGCCGGGGAGGACCAGGCCCCGGCGCCATCTTAGGAGGTTACCATAGCTAAAGAACCAGTGGCCCAATAATTATATCACCTTCGGAGGAAAACTGGCAATGGATAAGCTAATTGAGACAGTACAGAAGCTAGCCGAGGCTGAGGACTTTTTAATAATGACCTACGATGCCGTAAAATCGGAGGCCCAGAGCCTGGAGAAATTAGTCTCGACCATATCCCCGGGTGACCTGATCGCGGGGATGGTCACCAGGGTAGTCTTAAGTTCTTTTTCCCCTAGATTATTAAAAGACCTTGATAAAATGGGTATAGGGCCCGGACTCCCTCGGCAAAAAGGGAAAATGTACGAGGAGGTGAGTTAATGTTCAAGTACAAACAGAAAAGGGTTCACGCTGAGGGAGACTGGGGGCGCTGCGGTATCTGTGGGACTCCCCGGATACTTATTCCATGGAATACCAAGGTAGATATCCTTGCCTGTGATAACGTAAATTGCGATAAATACCGCAGTCCCGCCGGCGCTATAGCAAATCATTCCGGAGAATCTTCTGATGGCTAAATGGCGAATGAAGAGCGTGATTTATGATCTAGCTAAATACCGAATCCTGCGATATCCCTTAGCCCTCATCTTTCTGATTGATTTCCACCTTTTCTGGAGATTCGCCGAGAATGAGCTGAGAGGGGATGTAGCTACCAATACGAGCTCGGGCCTGGCTATGTGGTCAGGATTGATTGGTAAAATATGGCGGGTAAAAGACACCCTGCTTCGCCGAGAATGAGGAGGGAGTTTACAAAATGGCTTATCACGTCAGGACAGCCCTGATTATCCTTTCAGTCATCTATCTTATCGCAGGCCTTGCGGTGCTGGCTATTAGAGACTGGCGGTATGCCTTAATCTTCTGGGTAGTCTCGGCTGTTTTAGGATGTATAGGTAGAAAGGTAAAATATTGAGGGGGAATTCTTGAGTTGACAGATAAAGAATGGGAAGAATTCGTTGCATGGTGGGAGCGTAAGTGGCCAGCGGCCGGTCCTCACCGGGCGAGTGTAGAGCAATATATCAAGTTTCTAGAGGAGAAAAGGCGTAATGAAAGTGGCATTATATGCCAGGGTTAGCACGGTCGATAAAGAGCAGAACCCCGAGACTCAGCTCTACGCTATGCGGAATTTCTGTAGGGATGCCGGCTGGGAGATTTACCAGGAATATGTTGACCGAGCCCGAGCTAAGGATTACCTGCATCGCAAGGCTTGGCAGCAGCTCCAGAAGGATGCCCGGCGACGAAGGTTTAAGGTTGTGCTGGTACTTCGGCTCGACCGCTCTTTCCGCGCGCTGAAGGAGGCCATTAACTGTATCGACGATTGGCATGAGCATGGTATCAGTTTCAAGAGTATTCAAGAGCATGACGGCATCATCGATACGACCACCAGCCAGGGTAGGTTTATGTTTCAGATGGTGGCTGCTTTTGCCGAACTGGAATCCGGCATTATTGGTGAGAGGGTTCGCGCTGGCATGGCTCGAGCTAAGGCAGAGGGCCGTAGTTTAGGCCGAAAAATGCTAGACATTTCTGTTATCAGGATTTGTGACGAACTTCAGGCTTGTCAGAGTATAGGCTTAGCGGCGGGCGAGTTGAAATGCAGTCGAGCTTATATTTACCAGGAATTGGCGAAATACGGGACCACCCCGCTAGATGTCATCAAGGGTAGTTGGCAACCCCCCGATAGTAAGCCTAACAAAAATGATGAATAGCTTAAAATTTGGGCTAAAATTACAGCCACCTTTTATTACAGCCGGGAAGGTTGTTAAAAATCCCGCTGTAGTAGGGAAATCTTTTATAACAAAGGAGGAGATGTAAATGATTACTTTGGAACTCAGGAAGGCTCGTGAATTCAAGGTCGGCGAGGTCGTCCACCTCAAGGTCGACCAGGTGTATGAGCGGGCTCCGGGGAAATGGCGACTCGAGTGCATCGATGTCACCCCGCTGCCGGGCGCGGAGCCCACTGGTTACGGCTGTCACTTCTGCGGCTCGGTTCTCGCAGCGGCAGAGGATGGGGGTCTACCTGAGGAATGGGTGGAGAAGAAGTTCCCGGAACGGACGTTTTTCCTTTGCCCCGAGTGTCAAGAGGATGCTCAGATATGCCGCGTGTGCGGCTGCTCAAATGAGGACGCCTGTGAAGGAGGGTGCTACTGGGTTGAAGAAGACCTTTGCTCGGCATGTGTAGGGGGAACGAGCTAGCGTATAAGCTACATTACACACAGAGGAGGAGAGTAAATATGGCAAATGAAATTAGTAACGACCAGGATTTATCTAAACCAGGATTACATCTTATGCCAGCCAAACCCGGAACTTGTCCAGAGTGCGCCGTGGCGCATGACCCGACTGCTCCACATAACCAGCAGAGCCTTTATTACCAGTACCACTTCTATGCTGACCACAACCGGTGGCCGACATGGGAAGATGCCATGGCTCACTGCACTAAAGAAGTACAACAATTCTGGATAGAAGAACTGGCTAAACACGGAGTTACGGTAAAGGCTAGCGTAAAATGATTGCTTTGAAAGAGAAGATATTAAGTAAGCAAAAGAGCCAACAATAGGAGGGAATTGTTGAAGGGGGGGAGAGGAAATGCCAGGAGCACCAGTGCATGTTCTAGTCAAGGTAAACCAACTATGCTACTTTGCTTAT
>DATKVW010000149.1:0-6377 GCA_035529875.1 Dehalococcoidales bacterium
GAGGATGCTGGCCAATGGGTAGAGCTAGAGTGGGATACCGAAAATAACACCATCACCGCTTCTCTCGAGCACTTGGCCACGGTTGCTATCATTGGTGCGGTGACGCCACCGCCTCCACCAGCAGCACCGGCCGCCTTCTCGGTATCCAATCTCACTGTTAAGCCGGCAGAGGTTCAGCTCAATGAGGCAGTAACTATCACCGTATCGGTGGCCAACACTGGTGGTACCGAAGGTAGCTACAGCGTAGTCTTAAAGATGGATGGGGTGAAGGAGGCGGAGAAGAGTGTAACTATTGCCGCTGGCAGTAGCGAAATGGTTACCTTTTCCGTAACCAGGGAGGACGCCGGCAGTTACAGTGTAGCCGTGGACGGCCTGAGCGGTAGTTTTACCGTGGCAGCACCAACACCAACACCGCCGCCCCCACCGACCCCAACGCCGACCCCAACACCGGAGACAGCAATCAACTGGCTCTTGGTTGGCGGGATTATAGCCGCGGTGGTAATAGTCGGGTTGAGTATTTTCTTCTGGCTGAGAAAGCGAGCTGCCTAGGTGAGGCAAACTCTTAACCCAAAAAGGTCTAAGCAGGCGCAGGATAAGGTAGCCCCAGCCACGATTGCCATGATGCGGTTTAGTGGTGGGATGATGCTCACCACACGCGATGTATCTCAGTTTCTAGGGGTGCATTCCAATACCGTGAGGCGCTGGAGCAACAAGGCAATCCTAAAGTGCTACCGGCTTGGCTCCCGGGGTGACAGGAGGTTCCGGCGAGACGACATCGATGCCTTTCTCAAGGAAACTAGCTATGAAACTAAAAACAAGGGTTTTTGAGTTGTGCAACCAGAAGTACTCGAACCTCTCTGAGCTAGCCCAGGCTATGGGGATATCGCCAAGTCAGATTTACCGGGTGAAACAAGGGGCTCGGCACATCAACGAAAATTTCATCCTCGGGGCAATAAAAGCTTTCCCTGAATACAAGCTAGATGACCTTTTTTATGTTACCCCATACGGAGGCGACAATGACTGACTTAGGCAGAATGATTAAGCAGCGAAGAGTTATGACAGGGCTGACACTACACAAGCTCGGTGCAGCCTCAGGCGTATCTGCATCGCATCTAGGTCGCATAGAGAGGGGGGAGCGTTTCCCCTCAGGCCATATTCTGCGAAGGATTGCCACGCCTTTGGGCTTTGATGAAGTTGAGCTGCTTACTTTAGCCAACTATATATCTCCTCAGTCTCCCACTGCTGAAAGCGAGACGCATATCGGGAAATTAGACCCCTATGTTGCCAGCGTGCTGGCGGCAGAGCCAGTTGCCACACAACGCACCGTCATCGGAATCCTCAGTATCCTCAAGAGCATCGCCCGGGCAAAGGAATAGCTCCTACGATATGTTGCGCCCTGTAATCAAAATCTGAGTGCCTTCCCATCTCTCCGCATTGTGCGCACTTAATGGGGCTAAGTGCCTCATAGACGGTACAACGGGGGTTGCGCTCCCCTACCTATTTCCTCTGCATTATCCACGGGAAGCCACCCTCAGAGTGCGCAGACGCCGGTCACTAATATGGAATATTGCCTTTACTTCACCAAGGGAGGCGTCAGGGTATCTCCTAAAATATTCTATCACCCTCCGGTCACGCTTATCCCTCTTAATGATTTGCCCTACCCTTTGATTACTTATGCCGAATACCTCGCCAAGCTGGCGGTTGCTTGCTTCAAGGTGCGCCGCGCCATATTTGAGCACGGCAAGGGTACGATCAGCAAAAACGCAGCTGTGCCCCCGACTTCCCACAGTTTCAGTCTTATTAGTCATGGCAGCCTCTTAGCCCTAAGCTGGGGCGGACCGTCTTGCCAAAGTTTAATTTATCTTCCAGGAGAGAACAGTTACATGGCCACCACAGGGGAGGTTCAAGACAGCGTCCCCCGATTCGGGCAGAGTGATTGTACCGCCCGGGAGTATATCAATATTGGTATACCCGGCTACAGCACCGTAAAAACACATATTGGGCTTAAATTCCACCGAGCCCTCAACGGACATAAGGAATACGAAACCCTCGTCGCTGGTCGCATTGAGCGGTTGAAAATCAATATCTCCGACAGCAATGATGCATCCCGATCCCACAAAATCCACCTTATGGGGGGCAACATAAATATCGCCATCGACAAATATGGTCTGCCCATTAAGGTTTATCGTGTAATCTTCATTCGCCTGGTTAAAATCCAGATTGCCATCGACGTATATAGTTCCCGTAAGATTTACCGTTGCTGCACCAAAACTGTCAAAAATCAGGTCGCCAACTCTATACAGCGGCCCGATAACAGGGTTATCCTGCACCCATATTTTACCTTCGCCAGAAGGTGTTAAACCTACTACATCATCCAAGTAATAGTCACGGAACTGATCGGCCGTAGGCCAATCATCCGGGTCATACTCATCATCAACCGGGCCGTCAATAGTTACCCCCGGAGATGCATTCACATCGCCAGGAGTAGTAATCGCATTATCAAAAAAGCCGGACAAATCGAAGGTCGTTACATACGATTCAATTGTGGTGCCGGTGCCATTCTCGCTGCAGGCTGCGGTAATACTAAAGGTCCAAGCATCAACATAAGTTATGGCAACATCTACTGCTTTGCCATTCAAAACTATGTTGGATGATAATGGAGGGTCACCTATGGCTTCGGGCAGCCCGCCGGCCTTTGTTTTGATCTGCCGCAACGCTAGCTCTGCCCCGGCATCGGCGGCGTACAGCTCATACGTCATCTCCTCAAACACCTGACCAGTCTTAAGGCCGGTGCTCATAAGGCTCAGGAGAGGAGTGATAACAAGGCTAACCAGAAGCAATAGAATCAAGACCAAGATAAGTGCCTGCCCCTTCTCCGATTTGTTCACAGTTTTTATCATTTGACTCCTAATTGGGCCTAGGCATAACTTCACATACCCTGGTCTCGCTTTTTATGCCCACCGTAGCAGTTACCGCGAAAGTAAACTTATTAGGGGATAACTGACAATTGGTGGCTGGGTCGATATATTGAGCGACACGCATTGTTTGCCCATTAAAATCACGCCATAGTCCTGCACTATCTATTGTGTAAATAACCGTTTGGGGCGCACCACCCTCGCCATAGTCAGTCCAAGTTAAGCTAAGAGGGAACCCAGTATCCCCAGGGTCAGCTGTGATGGTTTTGGCCATTTGGGCATCACGGCTAATCCAATGGACGACACTCTCTACCTGCTTGATAGCGGTCATATGAGCAGAGCTCCGCATGTTGAAGATAAATACCTGCGAAATAGCCGTAGTTATACCGCCAGCGATGAGACCAGTAATAGCCAGAGCGACCAGCAGCTCAACTAGCATAAAACCCCGCTGCTCTTTGTGAAATATCATCGATCCGCCTTGTAGCCCTCTATTGTAATAACCTCCTTATCATTATGCTTAATCATCACCGTTATCAACTGAAGGCCTAGGTCCTGTACAAAAACGCCATCTTCATCTATCTCAAAGACCTTAAGTTTATTCGTTTCAGGGTCTTTGTTGGTGGGGTCTATAGGAACTGCGGTGCAATTTACACTATAACCGGGAGTATCATACGATAAGTAGACATCATGTCCGAGTACAGAGTAATAAATATATGGTTGCTCCTTAACCTTCTCCATCTGGCTTTCAGCCAGGTTTTTGGCAGCCTCCCGCTCATCAGCAAGTAAAAGACCCTTGGCGCTAGTAGCCAAACCCGTGATAAGGGCGGTAGCAATTAGCCCGAGAAGTGCTATGGCTAGTAATACCTCGATTAAAGTGAAGCCTTTGTTGTTTTTAATCATATTGGCCTTCCCTTGGCAGGCACTCAGTAGATAGGACGTACTATAAGGTCGTAGATATTTGAGCTGACCACAAGAATGAAAAGTATATTGAGCCATTTTAGAAACCTCATCCACTTCCACACGGCAAGCCAAGCTACGGCTGTGACGGTGAGACCACTCTTATAGAGTGCCAGCATGGGCGGAGATAGATTTGCTGCCAACGGGTTTACCTCATGTGCTCCCCATGACATGCCCACTACCGTAAGCCCATAGTCCAGCAGGTTGAGCAGGAACCACAAGGCTATCGCATATCTGTGATTACATACATCGTCCCGCCAGCTGCCTGTAGCTGCGGCTGGCACTCTCATATCTATATCACTAAGGCTATTGCCAGCCTGTAGCTGGGTCATATAACAGGTCACCCCACATACTGTCTGCGATCTTGACGGCGCCAGTTATCGTACCATCCGCAATGGTATAGACTGCCTGCAGCCCGCCGGGGTTAACTAAGAAATCCTCTGGGTGGGGGCTCACTGTGACGTCCGGCCCAACAGTGCCGTTAAAGTCTGAGAGGATCTCATCTGCCATATGGGCAATAACAGCCATCTCGACATTGTGAGCCTCGGTATTGGCTGACTCAATGGTGCCTTTGCCGATAAATCTGCCCACATTCGGCACAATGACTGCGGCCAGGACACCGAGGATGGCAACCACCACCAAAAGCTCGATCAGCGTGAAACCTTTCTCCCCGTAGCGGAACTTCTTTAGAAACTTCTTCATATTCGCCTCCTTTTCTTTATTATTTCCAGTGTAGCAAGATTTGTGCCCACTGCAATAGCTCAAAAGTAACATTCAGGATAGGAATATAGTCTTAACTTGGCGATTTTAGGCATAAAAAGGGGGGCCGAGGTTTACCCCCGACCCCCCTTACTGGGGGGGGCTCTCTAATCCCTGGGAAGAGGCGATTACTTAGGCTACCCGACACAAGTTAGGACTATATTCCTATGTTCAGGGCAAGTCTTCGACAGGTCTTCTACTATTCCGAATCGTGGTCATCTTAGCCCGAAACTCGGGGTCTTGCCACCGCCTCTCTTGGGCTGCGCTCTGCTTAGCCCGATACTCAGGGATTTGCCACCTCTTCTTGATAGCCGCGCTCAGCTTGGCCCGATACTCGTTTTCTAACTGTGTTTCAATTAGAAAGTCCACCGGCTGCCGGGCAACCGTGCAGTATCCTTTAACCCGACCGTCGCTGGCTACAGCTTCAACTCGCTGTCCGCAAGCCGGGCAGATGACCTGGACCCGCTCCTTCACCACTACTCCTTCGCTAATTACCCTGCACCCAACCGGGACTAGCTTCAGCACTCCAATCTCCCTGCGGACGACCAAGCTAGTCATTTACCCTTCCGACAATTTTATTATGACGGCAGTAGGGCGGCCGGCTTCATATGTGAAGCCGTCAAGAAATTTACTGAGCAGAAGTACCCCCTCATGGTGTCCATAGATGCTAGCTACGAAGGTATCATCACGCCATACTTCAACCATAGGCTCGTCACTTAGAGTGTGAGTGGCTAGTCGGAACTCAATCACTTTTTTCACTATGGCAACCTCCACTATATGCCCTCAGGGTGTCGCTTTATTTTTAGTCCATCTCTTCAAGTTGCTTCTGGATTGCTCTCAATAACGCATCCGCAAACCGCTTATCAAAGTTAGCGTCCATAAGAGCCTTTACAACTCTATCAGCTACCCTGTCAGCCAACAAAGCGGCAGTTCGCTCCATAGCTAGTTCTGCTACATTATCAGATAGCTTTTTCGTAACCACTCCTAATTATCTCCTTCCTGGCCTCCATCCCCCCTTGGTGTCTCCACTTTAATGTAGTCAATTTCCACATACTTAGATTGGCCATCACCGAATACCTTATTATATGACTGAACAAACCTTCTCATTGAGGGAGTATCTATAGCCTTAAACTTAAGCCTTGCCTCAATCCTATACCACTTGTTTTCCTCTATATCCATCATTCCGCCTCTTCTGCTCCTTTCATCGGATTATAAAGTTCCCCATCTAATTCAAGATAAGCTGTAGCAGGTTGGTCTGTTTCATTTGTGAGGATAAACTCCCCACCCTCACGAGTCTCTATGGTCCACTTGCCGGGGATGGGGAATACCATTTCAACTCTTATCTCCTTTTTCGTCACCACTCCTAATTATCTCCTTAAACACTATCGGCGCTTGCCCGTTTCAAAACTACCGGGAAGAATATGTCTAGGTCTCTTTTCGAATTCAAGTGCATCAAGACTATGGTCCTCTTCCTTCCGAGTCCGAGTTTGCATCGGGCGGCTCTTTATTAGCTGAAGAAGAGATTGTATGGATTGCATCTTACCATAATGCAAAGCCTTGTGCCGCTGGTGTTTACTGGGTTTTTGTCCTTTTTCAGATTCCACTAATTTCTCCTTCTTGTGCCCACAGGGTGTCGCTTCATGTTGGCTCCTCTGTTTTTTCCTGTACTGGCGACAATACTGCCCGCAAATACTCTAGCAGCTCTAACATTTGCCCATAGTCCTCAGTCCATTGAGTGTTGTCAAT
>DATKVW010000150.1:0-2560 GCA_035529875.1 Dehalococcoidales bacterium
ATACCACCGTGGGGTGGAGCACCATACTCAAAAGCCTCAAGCATATGCCCGAACTGAACATCAATCTCTTCATCACTATAGCCCAATAGTCTAAACACCTTTCTCTGAAGCTCTGAGGTGTGAATCCTAAGGCTGCCACCACCTATTTCATACCCGTTACATATCATATCATAATGCTTACCCCGCACTTTCTCGGGAGAAGTATCCAGCAAGGACATATCCTCATCCCGAGGCGCAGTAAAGGGATGATGCTCTGATTCCCATCGCCCTGCCTCTTCATTTCGCTTTAGTAGTGGAAAATCAACGATAAAAGCAAAGACGAAGAGCTCAGGCTCAGCCAGCTTAAGCCGACGGCCCATTTCCTGACGTAACTCAGCTAGCACCATACTGACTACCTCAGGTTCACCAGCAATGATAAGTAGAAGGTCTTCCATATTTGCCCCTAGACGCTCTGCCATCTGTTTAATCTGGTCTAGGGTTAAGAATTTAGCTGCCACCGACCTTACCATTTCAATAGTTAAATCGTTTAAGCTGCCAGCCGAGGTGCCTAGTGAGATAGTGACTAAGCCCTTAGCTCCAAGAGCTTGCGCCATCTTATTTAGTTCCTCAAGCTGCCCCCGTGTATAGGTAGCACAGCCGGGGGCACATATGCCCTTTACTTTGCCTCCGTTAGTGATAGCCGAGCGGAAAATAGAGAAGCTGGATTGAACGGCGATGTCTGACAGGTCTCTTATCTCCAGGCCAAAACGCAAATCAGGCTTATCCGTGCCGTAACGCTCCATTGCCTCAGCGTAACTCAGGCGGGGGAAGGGCTTTATCAGGCGCATTTCAGGCTTGATTGTTTCTACCATAGAGGTATAAAGCTCCTCAGTCAGGTTGAGGATGTCCTCCTCCTCAACGAAGCTCATTTCAAGGTCAAGCTGGGTGAACTCAGGCTGGCGGTCGGCGCGGGTGTCCTCATCACGAAAGCATCTGGCTATTTGAAAGTATTTCTCCATACCAGCCACCATTAGTAGCTGTTTGAGTTGCTGTGGAGACTGGGGTAGGGCATAGAATTCACCTGGGTGAAGGCGGCTGGGCACCAGGTAATCGCGGGCCCCCTCGGGGGTGCTCTTAATCAGGATGGGCGTCTCTATCTCAATAAATCCCTTGGCATCAAGGAAATCACGAATAAATTTTACCACTCGGTGCCGGAGAAGCATATTTGTCTGCATCCGGGCCCGGCGCAGGTCAAGGTAGCGATACCTGAGACGAAGGTTTTCATCCACCTCAACATCTTCGTTTATGTAAAAAGGTGGCGTCTTTGATGGATTAAGTATATCTGTATTCTGGGCGATAACTTCAACATCACCGGTGGGCAATTTAGGGTTCTCAGTTCCCGGAGGGCGGAGGGTAACCTCACCACTAACCCTAACCACATATTCATTGTGCATCTCACTAGCGATTGTATGGCAGAGTTTTGATGTTTCTGGATTGAATACCACCTGAACTACGCCCTCCCTGTCTCGCAGGTCAATAAATATTAGTCCCCCGTGGTCGCGACGGCGGTCTACCCAACCAGCCAGGGTTACCTTGGTGCCTACATGCCTCTTATCCAGCTCACCACAACTATGAGTCTTGAGCAAAATCGTCTCCTCAGCCGTAAATCCTTGGCACATTATAGCTTATAAGGAGGTGTTTCTTCAAATTGAGGGGCATATGAAAATTGACAAGCCGAAGGTTTCATACTATTATCTTGATATTATGGCAAAAACAATAGGGGAAATAAACGCGAAGATAAAGGAAGGCAAGGCGGTAGTAGTTACTGCTGAGGAAATAATAGACATTACCAGGGATAAGGGTATAAAAAAGGCAGCCCAGGAAGTAGATATAGTTACTACCGGCACCTTCGGTCCAATGTGCTCATCTGGAGCCTACTTTAACATCGGACACTCTAAGCCACGAATAAAGCTCGGCGGTGGCCGGGTCTATCTTAATGATGTTCTCGCCTATGCCGGGTTGGCTGCGGTAGATATATTTATCGGGTCTAATGCCCTGCCTGATGATGACCCCAGAAATAGAATTCATCCCGGTGAATTCAACTATGGTGGCGGACATGTGATTGAGGAGTTAGTCGCTGGCAAGGATGTCAGATTGGTGGCAACCGCTTATGGCACAGATTGTTACCCAAGGAGAAGACTTGAAACCTGGATAAACATAGAAGACCTCAACCAGGCAGTGCTATTTAACATCAGGAATTCTTACCAGAACTATAATGTGGCAGTGAACCCATCTGACAAGACAATTTATACATATATGGGTATATTAAAACCTAATCTGGGTAGTGCTAATTTCTGTAGCGCCGGGCAGCTCTCGCCACTGTTCAACGACCCTTACTATAAGACAATCGGCATCGGCACCAAAATATTTCTTGGAGGTGGTATAGGCTTCGTTGCCTGGCAGGGTACCCAGCATGATCCTAATGTGCCCCGCACTGATAAGGGGGTACCCAGGGCAGGGTCGGGAACGCTAGCTGTAATCGGAGACCTGAAACAGATGAGCCCCAGATGGTTGGTTGGAA
>DATKVW010000151.1:0-7232 GCA_035529875.1 Dehalococcoidales bacterium
TTAACGGTGATTTCCCCACCACTTCATATCTTGAACCAAAGGGGGCGTCAGTTCCGGTAAGAGGTCCGGTCATAAAACCAAGTATACTTTCCGAACCTAATGGGTTGACACCTGGCTTCTGCCGACTATAAATGAGTCTGGCACCTATGCCGTAACCACCAACAAAATCACGGCAAAGCTTCTCATCAAGCACCTCATCCTTCAAATCGCCACTGGAAAGATTCACCCACAGAATCTTCCCCATATAACCTCTAGCCACCTCTAGCCTCCTTAACTTATTTGATTTATCTCGAGGAAGACCTATTTAAATATATGTGGGGTGAATAAGTGGAGGAATAAGTAACTCAACTTGATTTCCAGAATTCCCCTTCTGTTGGTTACCTCCCCAATCTTATATTTTAGCCCTAAATATTGTCAAATTTAGATTAGGCCAAATCAAAATCAGGTATGACCTGTAGATTTTACTTCAACACCGGCCAGACTCTCCAGAACCTTGACCAGTGCCTGAGTACCATTCCTCCCCTCACCGGAGAGCTGAAGCGAGTAGTACAGTTGATGAATAAGGCTGGTTGCCGGGAGGGGTATTTGCATGGCAGAGGCTGCCTCCATAATCAGGCTAAGGTCTTTCTGTATTAAATCAACCATAAACCCGGGGTTGAAATCCCTTTTAATAATACATGGGCCCAGGTTCTCAAGCTGCCATGACCCGGCAGCACCACCCTTAACGGCACTAATAGCCTTGTCAAGGTCAACACCCGCTTTCTGACCAAATATCAGCGCCTCGGCTACAGCATTGAGATTGCCGGCTACCAGAATTTGATTCATCAGCTTCACTGTCTGCCCCATACCATTAGAACCTACGTGAACAATATTTTTCCCCATGGCTTCAAAGACAGGCTGGCATCGCTTGAAAATTTCGGCATCACCACCTACCATAATGGATAGCGTACCGTTGATAGCTCCCTGCTCCCCGCCACTCACCGGAGCATCAAGCATGTGGACACCTTTCTCTTTTAGTTGAACAGCTATGTCCCGTGTTGCTTGAGGAGCAATAGTGCTCATATCAATAACCACCGAATCAGGTTGAATTCCCTCAATGACACCATTTTTGCCGAGGATTACCTTCTCTACATCCGGAGTATTGGAGACTATAGTAATCACCACAGGGCATTCCTTAGCTAACTCTCCAGGGAGTTCAGCTTTCTTCGCCCCTTCCTTTGCCAACGCCTCAGCTTTGGATGCAGTACGGTTATAAGCCACGACATCAAAACCAGCCCTGAGCAAGTTGCGTGCCATAGGCATACCCATTATGCCCAGACCAATAAATCCAACTTTCTCCACCATGCCAGCACTCCTTTCTTCTTCCATTCCGGTAGAATACTTAATCAGTCACGGGACATATTTCAACCGTGCCACATTATTACCGCCAGCTTTATGGGCTTCTATTTTTACCTTATGGTAAGCTGTCTCCGGAATGTCAGCTCTGCTTTCAGTGTTGACTACCACCACAGTATCAATGTTAGGTATCCGCTTACCGGCTGTCAAGAAATTGTAATAAGACCCGAGACAAGCCTAGAGTCCGATTTTATCGGCTACCTTTCGCATTCCAATAATGACATCGGTGATTAAGTCTCTTAATTCCACCCCCAGCATCTCCGTCCCTTTTTCAATCACTGAGCGGTTTACCCCGGCAGCAAACGCCTTATCCTTCCATTTCTTCATTACCGACTTTGCTTCCAGGTCGGATACACTCCTGGAGGGTCGGATTAACGCGACAGCGGTGATAAGTCCGGTAAGCTCGTCAATAGCATATAGTGTCTTCTCCATATTGCTCTGCGGCTCAGCATCGCTACATATACCCCAGCCATGAGAGACAATGGCTCGTATGTATTCTTCCGGCCAGCCCCGTTCCTCCAATATCTCCAGTGATTTTTGACAATGCTGTTCGGGGAAACGTTCATAGTCCAGGTCATGCATTAGCCCAACGATTCCCCACTTCTCCTCATCCTCCCCCATCTTTCGGGCTATGTAGCGCATCGCTCCCTCAACGGAATACGCATGCTTCAGTAAGCTATCACTCTGGTTAAACTCTTTAAACAGTGACAGCGCTTCCTCGTAGGTCGGTGTATGTTTCTCCATTTTGTACCGCCTCCTTTTTATACCTTTTAAATGCCTAAGTCCTGTTTATCAGACATCACTTGACTATATCTGGAAACTCTCATTGCCCTCACCAAGAGAAATACGGCGCATATCACGGCTAACAGGCTAAAGCCAGCAGATACCATAAAGACCCAGCTGGTACCGAACCGGTCAGCAATATACCCCAGTAAGGGTGCGGAGAAAGAACCGACCCCAAAAACACAAAAGAAGGAAATGCCGAACATGCGACCACGCCAGCTGGGGGGACAATAGTCAGCAACCAGACAGTTGAAGATTGGTTGCCCCATAAAATAAAAGAGGGCAAAAACGATGGCAACGCCCAGCAAAGGCAGCCCGCTACTGCTTGCTATAGCTACCAGTAGCGGTGTTACTATTAAAGTGATAATCAGAGCTAAACTCTCACGGTGTCTCCGTTCGGCTAAATTACCCCCGAGAAACTGCCCACCGACCCCGAAAATAAGGGCTATAGTGGTGAATGCCCCGGCTATTAGCAAACTATCCATATTAAGAAAGGTAAACTGGATACGCTCACCGAAGTACAGGGGCAAAAAGGTAACTATACCCCGATAAATAAAGCCATTTAGAACCTGAATACAAAAAATAAGTGCCAGGGGCAGGAGAAATGGTCGCAACGATACATTTTTCGTGCCTGACTCAGCGGTAGACTGTTTGATGACGGGTATTTCAGTACGGGCAAAAAGATAGAACATAAGCGCCAGGAATAAGGCAGGTACGGCAAAGACGAAGTACGATGCCCGCCACCCCCAGAAGGAGGCAATAGCACCAGCCAGTATCGGACCGGCAGCAACCCCAATACTTCCTCCTATACCCAAATAACCAAAGCCCAGACCACGATGAGTGGTTATCCTGGTGATAAAGGCAGCACCGGTAGGATGGTAAATACCCAGTGCCAGCCCTAAAACCAGCAAAGCTGCTCCTAACATATAGATATTGGGCGACAGTCCAATAGCGATAGAAGCTGCCGCCATTCCCAGGCAGCAAACCATTAACAGGTGCCTTTCACTCATGCGGTCAGCAAGATACCCTGAGGGTAAAGCTGTTACCCCGAAGGCAAAGCCAAAGATATTAGCCAGCACTCCGAGAACCAGGAGGCTGGCACCAAACTCCTGGGCAATACCTATTAAAACAGCCCCATAGGTCAGTTCCAGAACATGAACCAACCCATGACAGGCTGAAGTGTAGGCTATTGCCTTTTGTTCCAGTTTACCTAATTTTCCTGTGCTCAATCTTAATTACGCTGTCCAGGGGGCGCTTGGTTTTAAATCTGTAAAGATGATAGTGAAAATATCCAACAAGGTAAAACTAAGGGACTAATCTGTTAAACCAGATATTTGCCCTAGAGAAACCCAAACTGACTAGCGGTGAAAATCAGTCAGCCCATTATAGAGTTATCATCCCTTGAACTTATTGGTTATAGGTAACCTTCTGTCCCGCCCGAACGCTCTGGGGGTTATCTTTATACCTGGTGACGCCTGACGGCGTTTATATTCACTCCCATCCACCAATCTGGCTGCCTGCCTGACTGTCTCTTCATCAATCCCCAGAGCTATTATCTGCTCAACACTTTTGTCCTCTTCAACATAGGCTGTTAGAAACCTATCCAGTATGTCATATGGTGGTAAGGTATCACTATCCTTCTGTCCCGGTCGCAACTCAGCCGAGGGTACTTTTTCAATGATTGTGGGGGGAATAAGTTCCGACCCGGCTACTGAATTTCGGTACCGGGCAAGCTGATAAACCATAGTCTTGGGCACATCCTTTATCACGGCAAAGCCACCCGCCATATCCCCGTATAATGTAGTGTAGCCGGTAGCCGTTTCGCTCTTATTACCTGTAGGTAGAACCAGCCAGCCGAATTTGTTGGACAATGCCATAAGCAGATTACCTCTGATGCGAGCTTGAATGTTTTCTTCAGCGACATTGGGTTCCGTCCCTTCAAAGGATGATGCCAATATCTCCAGATAAGCTTGAAAGACCTTCTCAATGGGGATAGTTATCAGTGAGATACCCAGGTTTTTAGCCAGCAGCTCAGCATCGGATATGCTACCGGGAGATGAGTATCTTGAGGGCATGGCTACCCCGATTACATTGGCTGACCCGAAGGCATCAACAGCGATAGTCACCACCAAAGCAGAATCAATTCCACCGGAAAGCCCAATCACCACCTTCTCAAAGCCGTTCTTGTGGACATAGTCCCGTGTGCCCAGCACCAGCGCAGCATAAACCTCTCCGGGAAGACCTCGCACCTCAGTCTGTCTTGGCGGTAATGCTGGCTTGGGAGTCACCGAAGGTACTTCTGATACCACTGTTTTAGTCACATGCCACCCCTGCCCCCCTAACACTTGCGCTCCCTTCCTCCACCTGGGGTCGTGGAGCCGTGCCCGAAAGACAGCCTCAACATCAAGGTCAGCTACTATCAGGTCTTCTTCAAACTGCTTGCCCCTGGCTATCACCTGTCCTCTCTCATCCAGAATCATACTGTTGCCATCAAAGACCAGCTCGTCCTGCCCGCCCACAAGGTTGTTATAAACAATGATGACCCCGTTGTCCGAGGCACAAGTTTCCAGCATCTGTTCCCTAAAGTTCCTCTTGCCAAAGTGGTACGGGGAAGCACTTATATTCACGATGACCTCTGCCCCGGAATAAGCCTGGACAGTAGCCGGTCCCGCCTCATACCAGATGTCCTCACAGATATTGATGCCGACACCAACGCCATTTATGACATAAACAGGGCATTCCCTGCCCGCCTGGAAGTAGCGGTTTTCGTCAAAGACACCGTAGTTGGGCAGATATATCTTGTGATACACACCAGCAAGCTTGCCATCATGAAGCACGGCGGCGGCATTATAGATATCACCCTTGGTATCAACAAAGCCAATCACAATGGTAAGTCCAGCAGATTGCTCCATAACCCGGTTAAGAGACTTCAGGTTCTCTTCAATGAACTGCGGTCGGAGCAAGAGGTCTTCCGGTGGATAGCCGCAGATAGCAAGCTCAGGAAAGGTAAGAAGATCAACCCCCAAAGATCTGGCTTGGCTCACCACTTCCAGAACCTTCTGGGTATTGCCCTTGAAATCGCCAACAGTAGTGTTTATTTGAGCCATACCGACCCGCAGTCGGCGTGTGTTAATCCCCTTGGACATGGTCAACCTTATTCAACTCACAGGATGGGTAAATATCTCTTGAGCTCGTAGTCGGTCACCTGGGCTCGATACTGTTCCCATTCTATCTTCTTGTTGGCGATGAAGGCATTAAAAACATGGTCACCAAGAGCTTTTCGCACCAACTCACTGTTTTCGGTGAGTTGGATAGCATCCCTGAGGCTGGCAGGTAAAGTACCTATTCCCTTATCCTGTGCCTCTTCTTCGGTCATCTCATACACACTTTTCTCTACTGGGTCTGGAGCCTCGTATTTCTTCTCAATTCCTTCCAGTCCAGCTGCCAGCATCACACTGAAGGCAAGGTAGGGGTTACAGGTAAAGTCGGCAGACCTAAGTTCTATTCTGGTAGCGTTTTCTTGCCCCGGTTTATGCCCAGGAATCCTAACCAGACCAGTTCGGTTCCGTCGTGCCCAAGCGAGATATATTGGTGCCTCATGGCCGGGACCCAGCCGCTTATAGGAATTTACCCACTGATTGGTAACAGATGTAATTTCCGGAGCATGTTTTAATAGTCCAGCAATATAGCTCATGGCTACCTTAGAAAGGTGAAACTCATTACCCTTATCAAAGAAAGCATTCCGTCCGCCCTTGAACAGCGACTGGTGCACATGCATGCCGCTACCGTTCACACCGAAAATGGGCTTAGGCATGAAGGTAGCATAAACCCCATGCTCCAGAGCGATTTGCTTAACCACCAGGCGGCAGGTCATCACATTATCCGCCATGGTCAGAGCATTGGTGTATCTCATGTCTATTTCATGTTGACTGCAGGCAGCTTCGTGATGAGAACATTCTACGCCGATACCCATTTCTTCCAGAGTGAGTACTGTTTTTCTTCTCATGTCAGTGCCAGTATCCAAAGGGGTCATATCAAAGTAGCCCCCTTCATCCAGAGTCTCCGTCCCCTTTGCATCCCGTAAGTAAAAATACTCTACCTCTGGTCCTACATAGAAGGTGTAACCCATATCGGCTGCCCGCTTCAGGTTTCTCTTCAAGACACACCTGGGGTCACCTTCAAAAGGTTCACCGCTGGGGCTCAAAATATCACAGAACATCCTGGCTGTGGCATTCTCCTTCGGCTGCCACGGAATTAACTGGAAGGTAGCGGGGTCAGGCAAAGCTACCATATCACTTTCATAAACACGAGTAAACCCTTTAATTGAGGAACCGTCAAACCCTGCTCCTTCTTCCAGAGCGCCCTTCAACTCTTCAACAGTAATGGAAAAGCTCTTCAAGAAACCAAGGATGTCAGTAAACCACATCTGGATAAACTTAACATCACATTCCTTAGCCATTTTTAGGACGCTTTCCTTAGCTTTAGCTCTTTCTTTGATAGCCATTAGTTCTCCTTATAATTGATTATGAATATCATTATAACACAAAAAAGAGAGGCCTTCATCGTATTAAACCGGAATAAATAACACTTGGAATTCTATTTAAGAAATTAAATTTGTTTAACAACCTATCCCCCTGACCCCCTCCTTTTAAGGAGAGGGGGATAAAGGGGATGAGGTCAATAAAGAATCTCTAGATTCGTATTGGTATCCCCTTTTTAGCCAGGTATGCTTTGGTCTCACCAATGGAGTAGGTTCCATAGTGGAAGATACTGGCAGCGAGGACAGCGTCAGCCTTGCCTGCAGTTAGTGCCTGATACAGGTCTTCCAGAGTACCGGCACCACCACTGGCAATAACCGGCACGTTCACTGCCTCGGAAATGATACGGGTAAGCTCAATGTCATATCCTGCCCGATGACCATCAGCATCCATGCTGGTGAGCAAGAGTTCTCCAGCCCCAAGCTCTACTACCCGTCTTGCCCAGTCAAGGGCATCAATCCTGGTGGATTTTTGACCACTGTAAATATAAACCTCCCACCGTGGTTCCCGGCTGCT
>DATKVW010000152.1:0-2107 GCA_035529875.1 Dehalococcoidales bacterium
CAACAGGTGCTTCAAAGAGGTTAGTTCTTTGCATAGCAAGCCTCCTTAATTTCAGTTTAACCCGAATTAGGTTGTTTGGCAAGAGTTCTAAAGTCCCAGGCTGTCTACTATGTCCTGTACACCTCTGCCAAGCCCTAGTGGCAGGTGTTTTATTGTCTCCTCGCCCCACTTTCTGGGAATGGGGACACCGGGCCAGTGTTCTTGCATCCAGGTGCACATGAACTTGGGCCACTTAATGTCAAGCCCTCTTGGCAAGGGAGGCCCCTCGTTTACCCGGTTAAGTCCAAGCTCCTCTATTCTTGGTAGCTTGGGTAGAATTATTTCTACATCTTGCATACTTGTCCCCTAAATTGCAATTTCCACCTTGTCTGTTAAAATCTCAAACGGGACCAGCCCGACCCGTATTTCCACTTGGGCTGTCCCAAGGCTCTCAAATGTTAGCCGCCAGTCGTCGGTGCTGAAGGGGGCGATGTGGTCTGTTTTTTCACAGTAGTCAGTTAAGGAATCATAACTGGCCTTAGCGTATATGCCATAGAGGAGTGGAAGCGGTAACCCATTCCTCACGGCAAAGAGGATATGAGTTTTGTCATCGGATGCCTCTTCCCTGCTGAAGTCACCGTAAAACCTGAGGATAGGTTGAGGAGGTCGAGCCAAATACTCGGATATCTTCTCAGTAAAGGGTTTTGGTCTATCAGCCTCAATCAGCTCCAATATCATGGCAGACCTCTTTTACTTTTTCCACGGCCACCGCAGCCCCAGTACCCGCGGCAGGGGCGGTCCACTTTCAGGCGACATGGGCAGCATGTTATTGACCGTTTGCCCTCTCCCCAGCCTCTCAAGTGGTGGGGTTGACCCCTTGCCGAATATCCTCTCGTGGAATGATTTACGTGCTTCTTCCGTTCTTGGTGCAGACATAGTTATTGCCTCCTTAACGATTCCAATAGTTCAGGCTTGGTATAGAAAAATACTGGGAGGGGAAGCCCTTCCCAGGGAAAGCAAGGCCTCAAATCGTTTATGGTGAGCTTCGGTCCTACCTTTTCGGCATAATGAAAACTAGAGTAAGTTGCCGCAGCTCCAATCCCTCCCACGACTCCAACAATCAATAGCAGTTCCGGGTCAATCCCCAGTGGCATCTCAGCCCTCCTTCAAACCTGAAATAAACTGGACAATGCCCTCCGGTGCATTCTTAATTATCCGCTCAACGGAACGTAGGACTTTTAGCAGTTCTTGTAGGCGCTCTGGGGGTAATGCATTTACCTCTCTGATAAGGGCAACGACTTTATCGAGGTCGGGGCTAACTTTGGCAACCCTTTCCGCGGTAACCAGGACGTCTTTAATCTGCCGGAGCTGTCTTTCATTAGGCAGATTACCCAGAGACTTGCTGAGATCAGATAACCGGGGAAGGCCAAAGGTTTTTTCCACTCTTTCCATAACCATGGCAGACCTCCTTAACTTAATTGTAGAAGACAAACAGAGGTTGGTCAAGATAAGAGAGTTTTCCTTATGGTGTCGTGGATAAATGACCTATCTATCAGTGGATGGTGCTTTATGTCAGAGGGGAAATCATCACCCTGGAGATAGGGAGAAAAGGCACTGGCCAGCAGCTGAAACATTAGTTCAAGAGGCATCGGCTTAAAGTTACCCTCAAACCTTAGCTCTACCATAATAAACTCGCTAACCCATTCAACCAATTGGCCCAGCGTTGGTGGATTGGGATTAGTCAGCCAGTAGGTTCCCGGTTTCTTAATGGTAGCCATTGCTTCAACTACCGCAGCTACACTGACCAGATTGAGCTTCCCATCCGGGTTACCTTTAACTCTAAAGACAGGTTCAATGGCAGGTAATCGCAAGGTACCCTCGATATTCTTCCGGATAAGCTCAGCCCTATGGTGTATCTTAACTACCGTTGAAACGAACTGAGAGAAGTGGCCCGGATAAGGGTGCTCCTCTGTTCCCATAATAATTGACGGCTTGAAGATAGTGGTTCTGGCCCCGGTTTCCTGGGCAAACCTGGCTATCGCCTCTTCATTCCTGATTTTTGATAGCCCATAGGTATTGCAGTCCCAGGTATAGGCGGTAGAACAGAAGTAGAGGTGCGCTATCTTAT
>DATKVW010000153.1:0-5948 GCA_035529875.1 Dehalococcoidales bacterium
ATGAAAGAAGTTGAAGTAAGGCTGGCTGCCAATAGCTATAACATCCGCATAGGTTCAAATCTGCTTATGCAGACCGGGCGCTGGTTAAAGGAAAGCGGGTTTGCTGATAAGCTGGTAATCATCACCAATCCTGTGGTGAAAAAGCTATACGGTGATGCTCTGGAGCGGAATCTAACCAAGGAGGGTTTCAGAGTAACTGTTTTGCTGGTCCCCGATGGGGAAGAGCAAAAGTCGCTGGAGGTTGCCGGCAGGTTATATACGGAATTAGCCAGTTGCTATGCGGAGAGGATGACGCCTGTTTTAGCTTTGGGTGGTGGAGTTATCGGCGACCTTGCTGGATTTGTTGCCGCTACCTATTTGCGGGGTGTGCCCCTTGTTCAAATACCAACCACCCTGCTGGCACAGGTTGATAGCAGTATCGGCGGTAAGGTAGCGGTGAACCTGGGTCAGGTGAAGAATATAGTCGGGGCGTTCTATCAGCCAGGGTTGGTAATTAGCGATATTGGTGTTCTGAAAACCCTTCCCGCCAAGGAATTTACCAATGGCTTGGCTGAGGTCATAAAGTATGCTATGGCTTGTGACCAGGAGCTTTTCATTTTTATCGAGCAGAACCTGGATAGGGTGAAATCTCTTGATGACGAAGTGCTTGGGGAAGTTGTTTTCCGGTCAGCCAAAATTAAAGCCGGGATTGTGGAAAAGGATGAGAAGGATTTAGGCTTGAGGGCTGTTTTGAATTATGGTCATACCGTGGGGCATGCCATAGAATCGGCGGCAGACTTCAAGATAAGGCATGGTGAGGCGGTGGCGGTGGGGATGCTGGCTGCAGCCAGCATATCGCATAAGCTGGGCATGCTGGACGAGAATGCAATAACCAGACTGAGAAATGTTGTGGAAAGGGCTGGTCTGCCCGTCAAAATGCCAGACCTTGAGGTGGACAGAATGGTTCAGGCGATAAAACATGACAAGAAGATTTTAAGTGGTAAAATAAGATTTGTCTTACCCAAACTGATAGGAGAGACGCTTATAACCGAAGTAAACACATCTTTAATTGAGCAGGTTTTGGTGGACTCAGGATGAATAGACCTAGAATTTGCGCTGTTATCGTGAACAAAGACCCGGAGGCAATAAGGGCAGTCGAACCGCTGGTAGAGCTATTTGAGGTTCGGATAGACCTTATTGGTGATGGCTGGTCGGAGTTGGTCAAACAGCTTAACCAGCCGTGGATAGCCTGTAATCGGAGTGCTGGTGAGGGAGGTAAATGGCGTGGGGAGGAGGCGGAAAGGATAGGGGAGCTAATTAAAGCCGTTGAGCTGGGGGCGGACATAATTGACATTGAGCTTGCCACCAGAGATTTAGCTAAGACTGTGTCATTGATTAAGGAAAAAGCCAAATGCCTGTTATCCTTTCATGAATTTAACAGGACACCTCCGCTCAGTAAGATGAGGGAAATAGTGCAACAGGAGTTAGATGCCGGTGCCGATATATGCAAGGTAGTTACTACGGCGCAAAGACCTGCGGATAACCTGGCGGTGTTACAGCTTGTTGCTGACTTTCCCCGAACCAGAGTGGTCTCGCTGGCAATGGGACCTTCGGGTCTTACCAGCCGGATTCTTTGTCCCCTGGTTGGCGGAGATTTTACCTACGCCTCAATGGAGAAAGGCAAGGAATCTGCTTCGGGTCAGATAACAGTAACCGAGCTAAGAAAGCTCTATGATATGGTGCAAGAATGAGAAATAGGCTTATATCAGGAACAACTAAAATCTGTGGAGTGATAGGCGACCCGATAGAACACACTATGTCGCCAGTGATGCATAATGCCGTCTTTAAAGAGATGGGTATGGATTATGTATATGTTGCTTTCCAGGTAAAGAAAGAAGGATTGGGCGAGGCGATACAGGGCATGAGAGGTCTGAACATAAGAGGATTGAATGTCACTATACCCCATAAAGTTGCCATCATTCCCTTTCTGGATAAGTTAGACCAATTAGCTGAGCGGATAGGTGCCGTTAACACCGTGGTCAATGATGACGGTGTTTTGACCGGTTACAATACCGATGCCGAAGGATTTCTGCAAGCCCTGTTGGAAAAGGGTGTTGAACCCAAAGGGAAGAATGTAGTCATTCTGGGAGCCGGTGGCGCCTCCAGAGGGATTTCCTTTATCCTGGCTGGGAGAGGTGCCAATTTGGTGATTCTTAATCGTTTACAGGAGCTTGATTGGGCTGTGGAGCTAGCTCGCCAGATTACCCGGGTCTTTAGGAAAGAGGTTGAGGCATTGGAGTTAAATGAAGAAAATTTAGCTGCAGTATTGGGATGGGCAGATATTCTGGTCAATGCTACCAGCGTTGGCATGTATCCCGATACTGATGAAACCCCGGTTAACTCTGACCTGCTCCGACCCGGGCTAATTGTGGTTGACATCGTGTATAATCCCATCAAAACAAAGTTATTGAGGGCAGCTGAGGCGGTTGGTGCCAAAACTGTCGGGGGGCTCAATATGCTCGCCTGGCAGGGAGCGTTAGCCTTTGAATTGTTTACCGGTCGGAAAGCTCCGGTCGATTTGATGAGGAAAGAAGCTATTAAGGTTTTGTCTGGTGATGAAAAGTAGTATTGCCCTAATCGGTTTCATGGGAACGGGGAAAACTGCGGTTGGCAAAGCTCTGGCAGATAAGCTGAGCAAAGAATTTGTTGAGCTAGATTCTTTGATTGAGCAGATAGGGGGGAAGACCATACCTGAAATATTTAAGGAAGATGGCGAGATAGCTTTTCGGGAGCTTGAGATTGAATCCGTAAAGCAGGTTTCTGAGAAGAAAAATACTGTTATTGCTTGTGGAGGTGGGGTAGTCCTTAATAAGATAAACATTGACCGGCTGAGGAAAGAAAGTGTAATAGTTTATCTCACGGCGTCACCGAAGATGATATTAAAAAGGACATCAAGGGATGTCACCGATAGACCCCTCCTTAAAGTAGCTAATCCCGCCCTGACCATCCAGGAACTCATAAAGTTCCGGAAGCCCTTCTACGAGCGAGCCGCCGATATCACCATAAATACTTCAAATTTGAGTGTTGCCTCAGTGGTGAAACAAATAATAAGCAGGCTGAGAGAGGATGAAGGCTTTAATCTCTAAAAGCAAGATAAGAGGCAGGATGAGCGCACCGTCTTCCAAGAGCTACACTATTCGGGGACTAATGTGTGCTGCTCTGGCTGAGGGCAAGAGTGGGATAATGCAACCCCTGTCCTCGGACGATACCGAAGCCTCGATAAATGTGTTAAGCCGGGTCGGAATTCGCATCCAGAGGAAAAGGGATTGGTGGCAGGTTACCGGGGGGCATTTCCACGCACCGGATGTTGACCTGTTCTGTGGTGAGTCGGCGGCTACCCTGAGGTTTATGACCGCTATCTGCTCCCTCATCCCGGGAAAATGCCAGCTAACTGCTGGTCCTTCCCTTTCCCAGCGGCCGGTTAAGTTGTTAATTGAGGCACTGAGGCAGCTGGGGACAAATGTTTACTGTGAAGGGGAAACGGCGCCGGTAATGATTGACGGAGGCAGACTGAGGGGTGGGGTGGCCAAACTGGCAGGCAATGTAAGCTCTCAGTTTATATCAGCGTTACTGTTCATCGCCCCGCTGGCTGATGAGACGGTTAAAATCAGGCTGACCATGCCCCTTGAATCCAAGTCCTTCGTATTGATGACCCTGGACTGTATGGGAAAGTTCGGGATAAAGGTAGAGTTTTCCAGGGATTTAAGGGAATTTGAGATAGAAAAGCAAGTATATAAACCGGCTAAATACCGGGTAGAGGGGGACTGGTCTTCAGCTTCCTATTTCTTAGCCCTGGGGGCTTTGTCCGGTGAGGTGGAGGTGGCAAACCTGAATCGGCAAAGTCGGCAGGGTGACCGGCTTATTTTAGAGTTCTTGAAAAATATGGGAGCTTCAGTTACCGCGAAAGATACCTCCATTAAGGTAATAAAGTCAAAATTAAACGCCATACGAGCCGATTTATCCGATTGTATCGACCTTTTACCCACTATGGCAGTTCTGGCAGCAGTCGCCGATGGAGTAAGCGAATTTACCGGTATAGAACGGGCACGGCTAAAAGAATCAAACCGGGTTTCGGTGTTAAGGGAAGGGCTTGAACGGATGGGGATAAAGGTGGTGGAGGAGAGAGATAGATTGGCTATCATTGGCTCAACACCAAAAGGTTCGGTTATCGACACCAAAGATGACCACAGGATAGCTATGTCTTTTGGTATACTGGGTACAGTGGTTGGTGATATGGTAATAGACAATGCCGAGTGTGTCTCCAAGACATACCCTGAGTTCTGGGAGGTATTAAAAAGTATAGGAGGGGAGGTAGAGATAAATGGGGGATAGTTTGGGCAAGCTGTTCACTATAACCAGCTTCGGCGAAAGTCATGGTAGATGCGTGGGCGTCATTATAGATGGCTGTCCTGCCGGTTTACCTGTCACCGAGGCGGATATCCAGAAGGAGGCAGATAAAAGAAAACCGGGAGCAGGGGCAGGAGCAACGGGAAGAACGGAGAAGGATAAGGTTGAGATACTTTCTGGCACTTTCAATGGTGTCAGCACTGGCGCTCCCATTTGCCTGTTAGTCTGGAATGAGGACGTTGATTCCAGCAGGTATGAGAAAATGAGGTTCCAGATGCGACCGGGTCATGCTGATTATACTGCCTTTATGAAATACGGAGGATTTAGTGATTTCAGAGGTGGCGGTAGGTTCTCAGGAAGAATTACTGCTGGTTTTGTTATGGCTGGAGCTATTGCTAAGAAACTGCTTAATTTGCTCAACACTGAGGTGCTGGCGCATACTGTTGACATAGGTGGAATAAAGGCTGAGCCAAAAGAGTTTGATGAGATAAAGAAGAATGTTGACCGGAATTCGGTTAAGTGCGCCGACCTTAAAGCTGCTGAGGAGATGGTAAGAGTTATTGAACAGGTTAGAGGTGAAGGTGATAGTGTTGGCGGTATTGTTGAGGGCATAGCCCTCAATGTACCCGTTGGTCTGGGGGAGCCGGTGTTCGATGCTCTGGATGTGGAATTAGCCAGGGCTCTTTTTGCCATCCCTGCGGTTAAAGGGGTTGAATTTGGCTCAGGCTTCTCAGTAGCCAGCAAAAAGGGTTCGGAGAATAACGACCCGTTCACTATCAGCGATGGCAAGATAGTTACCACCACCAATAATGCCGGTGGTATACTTGGTGGTATAAGTAACGGCATGCCCGTAGTGGTCAGGGTAGCGATAAAGCCAACATCCTCCATAGCCAAAAGTCAGCAGACGGTGAATATCAAAGAAATGACCGGTGCCAGTTTGTCGGTCAGGGGGAGGCACGACGCTTGCATTGTACCCAGGGCGGTGGCGGTCGTGGAAGCAATGATGGCAGTAACCCTTTGTGATTTGGCGATGAGGGCAGGACTGATACCGAGGGTTATAAAATGAAAATAGAAGACTTAAGACGAAAAATAGACGACGCCGATGCCCAGATAGTTAAGCTTATTGTTGAGAGGATGAAAATTTCCGGGGCAATAGGAGAAGAGAAAAAGAAACTGGGAAAGCAGATTGTGGATGCGGATAGGGAGCAGAAGGTTCTGGAAAATGTCAGCGGTATCGCCCGGCAAGAAAACATAAAGCAGGAAGATATAGAAAACATTTATAAACAGATAATAACCGCTTCTAGAGGGGTACAGGCAGCAAGTGTTGCCTTTCAAGGTGAAGTTGGTGCCTACAGTGAGGAAGCGGCATTTCGTTTCTTCGGTTCTTCAGTTCAAGCCAGACCTTGTGAAAGTCTGGATGATGTCTTCAAGGTTGTGGAACGAGGAGATGTGCTATTTGGAATCGTTCCTGTTGAGAATTCACTGGAGGGAATTATCAGCCGGGTATATGACCTGCTTCTGGACTCAAGCCTGAGAGTGTGTGGTGAGATTGAGCTTCGGGT
>DATKVW010000154.1:0-3387 GCA_035529875.1 Dehalococcoidales bacterium
TAAGCAGCTTAATCCTATTAAATTCCTCACGCCTCTCATCTTTCTTAATCACGAAGAGGCTGGCTGGTTGTAGCCGTTCGTAGGTAGTGAAACGGGAGTCACAGCTTAAGCACTGACGCCGACGGCGGATGCCCTCATTTACGTCGCGGGAATCTATAACCTTGGAATCGTGGTAACCACAATAGGGACAATTCATAACCAAACTCTACATTATATAGTATAATAGAGCTAGAATACCACAATATGTAGTATTTGTCAAGCCCTGTTATGGTTGATTTGTCCCAAGGTTGCCTTAGGAGAACAGGAAGGCTGTAGGGTTTTAGTGCCCTACAGCCTTTACGCTGGTCCCAGGTTTAATGGATTTCCCGAGAGCCTTAACGAACCGGAGTGCGTACGGGTGTTTTAACAAGTTTAGTAGACGGAATTATTGCCTGACGCCGATGGCTGAATAGCGGGCGACGCAGGAAAGAGGGAACATCTAGTTCCTCTTCGCTTTTTAAGCTCTTAAGAAGTTGTGTTTGCTCGTCTTCTTCGTTAGCTTCGGCTAATCCCGTCCCAGAAGCGAATCCGGTGGCGATTAGGGTAATACTTAACTCCTCACTATCCATGTTAGGGTCATGAGCCACCCCAAAGATGATGTTAGCCTCGGGGTCAACAGCTTGCTTAATTATCTCGGCGGCTTCATTAACTTCAAACAGGGTGAGGCTGTTACCGCCAACAACGTTGAATAATATACCCTTTGACCCTTCCATAGAAACATCTAATAACGGGCTAGCTAAGGCTTCCTTGGCTGCGTCTACGGCTCGGTTTTTTCCTGTGCCAGTACCTATGGACATCCAGGCTGGACCGGCATCCTTCATTACTGACTTGACATCGGCAAAGTCAAGGTTAATCATTCCAGGAACAGTGATGACCTCAGAGATAGCCTGAACGCCGTGTCTCAATACATCATCAGCTAGCTTAAAGGCGTTATCCACATTTGTCTTCTGGTCACAGAGGTCGAGCAAGCGGTCATTGGGGATAATGATAAGGGTATCAACCTTACCTAGCAGGCGGGCAATGCCCTCTTCGGCTACTTGGCAGCGATGGGTACCTTCAAAGGTAAACGGTCTGGTGACCACGGCAATAGTGAGGGCTCCGCTTTCCTTAGCCGTTTCAGCAACGACAGAGGCAGCCCCGGTGCCGGTACCACCACCCATGCCGCAAGTAACGAACACCATGTCAGCCCCTGCGATAAGCTCCTTGAGATCGTCGCGACTCTCTTCGGCTGCTTTCTGCCCCTGAATATAATCGCCACCCACGCCTAATCCTTTGGTAAGCTTCTCCCCGAGCTGGATGCGGGTGGGGGCTTCAGTAATAGCCAGGGCTTGGGCATCGGTATTCATAGCAATGAATTCCACACCTTGAATTTCCTCTCTGACCATACGGGTTATAGCATTGCAGCCACCACCACCTAGGCCAATAACCTTAATCTTGGCTGGGTTAGGGACGAAACTTGTTTTTGCCATTTCCTCCTCCTTTCTTTACTACCTATTAGTGATTTTTTGTTTCTTGACGACTCGTTAGCGGAACAGATTCTTAATTCGGGAAACTAAATGCCATAAACCGGCGCTAAACCTGCGGGTTTGCCAGGTCTGCGTGCCTTCGTGCTTTGCTCCCCAGAGCAGAAGACCAACGCTGGTGGCATAGGCTGGGTCACGAAGGGCATCGGTGATACCATGCATTTTGGTAGGAATACCTACCCTTACCGGGAGCCGCAGTATATCGCGCCCCAGTGTTTCTATACCAGGAAGGTTGGAGCTACCGCCAGTAAGCACCAGACCAGCCGGAACCAATTCTTGATATTCAGAGCGTGGCAACTCCAGCAGGATAAGCCTTATGATTTCCTCGACTCGGGCTCTGATGATATCGCACAAATCTTGATGGGACACACCATGCCCATTTGTTGATGTTGTGTTAGTAGTCTCTGCTTTACTTTCGTAAACTGGCATGACACTGCCATACTTTTTCTTCATCTCCTCGGCAATATCAAATGGCAGGCCTAAACCGATAGCAACATCTCTGGTGAGCTGGTAACCGGCTACAGGTAGAATTGAGGTGTGCCAGATGCTCCCCTCCCTGAAAACAGCAATATCTGTAGTCCCACCGCCTATGTCAGCTAATATAACACCTACTTGCTTCTCATCTTCAGTCAATACTGCCTCACTACTGGCCAAAGGTTCAAGGACGAGGTCATCAATATCGATGCCAATGCTGCGAATGCACTTCACTAGGTTTTGGACGGAAGTTACGGCAGCGGTAATGACGTGTGTCTCGACATCTAGTCTGAAGCCGTGCATTCCTACCGGGTTCTTGACTCCTACCTGGCCATCAAGAGCATAACCCCGAGGAATAACATGGAGCAGCCTCCTGTCTTTAGGAACTTTAACACTTTGGGCAGAGGCAAGTACTCGCCTCAGGTCATCTGGGCGTACCAGCCGGTCATTACGGGTAACAGCTACTACTCCCCGATTATTCAGCGAGCTGACATGCCTGCCAGTCACACCGATATAAGCCGATTCTACTTTATAATTGCTGGCCTGTTCGGCTTTTTTAACCGACTCACGGATTGACTCTCTGGCATCGTTGATGTTGACCACTAGGCCTTTATGCAACCCCTTGCTTGGGGTAATGCCTACCCCTGTAACTCGGATGCCACCTCCGTTGTCTATATCAGCTATAGTGGTGCATACCTTAGTCGTACCAACATCAATAGAGGTTAAATTACTCCGCTTTTTCATCTATCCCCTCCTTATTAGCTAGATTTTGACCCCTTTGATTGTATTAGTTTTCACATTTTCAACCCCCTTTTTAACAGTCCCCAAATTTGTATCTAATCTAAAGCATTGAAAAGGCAGCTCGGATCTTTTTCAGCAAAGCTGGTCTCCTCCATCCCTCAACTTTAAGCTGAGCTGAAAAACCGTGCTCTTCAGCGCTCCTGTAGTATTCATCCTGAGCAATAAGGCGCTCAGCCACTCTTAATTTAGCACTACGGCTGCGTGGATTAAATTTAACCTCTGTCGGAGAGGGAGTAATAACCCTCTTATTAACTAACTTTAAGCAGGCTCTATGCCCGCAAATACAGGTTGGCACGCCTGGTGGGCAAATACAATCCTTTGATTCTTGTTGCATGAGCCGTTTTACTATGCGGTCTTCAAGGGAGTGATAACTGATGACAACCAGCCTACCTTCACAGCCGAGGAGATTAATCGCCTGTTTTAAAGCCGTTTCCAGGTGCTCAAGTTCGTGGTTAACCGCTATTCGTAGTGCCTGAAAGGCTCTGGTGGCGGGATGAAGCCTACCTCTTCTACCTCCGACAGCCAGCTCTATCGTCCGAACCAGTTGAAG
>DATKVW010000155.1:0-2333 GCA_035529875.1 Dehalococcoidales bacterium
TTCCCCCTCCCTGGTAAGGGAGGGGGATAAAGGGGGTAGGTTGCTAACCAGTGTCTAAGGGGATGAGGTTAATAAACAATCTCTGGTCTTAATTGTTAGCCACCAATCAGCGGTGATATAATCGGCCTTAGATATTTGATAAGGAGATGAGGTTGTTGAGTGATTCCTATCAGCAGGCTTTGGACTACATCTGGGGCTTTGTTGACTATGAAACTATGCCCGGACTGCGCAGTGCCGCCAATTATGACCTGGGGCGCGTGCAGGAGTTATTAAACCGATTAGGTGAGCCACATCTAGCTGCCAGGGCAGTCCATATTGCCGGCACCAAGGGTAAGGGCAGTACGGCAGCGATGGTTGCCTCAGCCCTGATGAATGCCGGCTACAGTACCGGACTCTATACCTCACCCCACCTTAATGACCCCAGGGAGCGTATCCGCGCTAACGGTGAGTTAATCGGTAAAGAGGAACTGGTGGCTCTGGTAGAGAAACTCAGGCCTGAGGTTACGGCGGTGAACCAGAAAGCTACTTATGGCCAGCTAACTACCTTTGAGGTATTGACGGCGCTGGGCTTTGCCTACTTTAAGCTGAAGGGGGTGGACTTTCAGGTGGTGGAGGTGGGGTTGGGGGGCAGGCTTGATGCCACCAATTTAGTCCAGCCTGAAGTCTGTGTTATTACCTCTATTAGCCTTGACCATACCGAGGTGTTGGGTGATTCGTTGACGGCACTGGCGGGAGAAAAGGCGGGTATTATCAAGACCGGCAGCACGGTGGTAGTCTCCCCTCAGCGGGATGAGGTGACTCAGGTAATAGAGGAGACCTGTCTCAAGCACAGCGCCGAACTTATCAGGGTAGGCAGAGATATTACCTGGCGGAGTCTTGATTTTGATTCTGACCGACAATCGCTTCAGGTGGAGGGGAGGCTGGATAGTTATAAATTAACTCTGCCCCTTCTCGGTGATTACCAGCAGGAGAATGCGGCTACGGCGGTGGCGGCTCTGGAGGTTTTAGCTGAGAAAGGTTTTACGATTTTTCGGGATAACATCGTTGACGGCCTGGCACGAGTGAGCTGGCCGGGACGATTTCAGGTGCTACGCCATCACCCGCTTCTGGTGGTTGACGGTGCCCATAACCCTGACTCAGCCCAAAAGCTAAAGCAGTCTCTAGTTCGATACTTTAACTTTGACCGGGCTTTTCTGGTAATGGGGCTGTCGGCGGATAAGGATATGGCTGGGATAGTCTCAGAGCTGGCACCCATTTTCGATGAAGTAATCATTACCCGTTCCCGCCATCCTAGGGCTATGGCGCCAGCACCGCTTGCCGCTGAATTTGCTAAATGTGGGGTGAAGACGCAGGTGGTGGAGGATGTTCCAGCAGCGCTATCCCTGGCTCTAAGCAAAGCTGGGACTGGCGACCTAATCTGTGCTGCCGGCTCTCTGTTTGTCGTCGCCGAGGTAATGGAGCAGGTCACACGGTGATTTTATAGGGTGTGGTTAGAGCTTCCTTGGGCAGCATATTGCTCAGGACTTTCTGTAGTGCCATGGTATGGCTACAAAGCCCCCACTGTGAGAAAAAATGGCAGGAGCAGTGCCATTTCCCCTTCTTGTATTCGGTGGTGTAGGTGTCATGCTCTCCACGGAAATTTACGGAAAGCTCGGAGAAGCAGATTCTATCAGTCTCCTGAGCATAGAGGTTGGCTTTTTCAATCTTCCCAATTAGACTCGACTGCATTTCCCCCTCCTTAAACTAAGAAGCACCGGCTAATCAAACCCAGTGCTTCTTTCCTCTGACAATAATAAAGCTGCCACTGCTAAGCGCATATTATCTACCCTGATTAAATTTTACTCCCTTTTTACTGATAAGTCTAGAAAATTTCTCTTCATCAACCAAACCTTTCCAGGTATTTTGATTTGACTTCAGGGTTGACCCAGGCGATATCTCTGGGGAATCCCCCCTCAAGGACCCCTTTAATTTCTAAGGCTCCCTTCTCTTTAACCGTTAGTACCGACCGTGTTGAGGAGAAGGCACAGTGAGGGGTTATGGTAACGCTGGGAATTTCCCTCAGCCGGTCAAAGGTGGGATTATCCCCTTCTTTAAGGTAAGAATTCTGTACCGGTTCGCCTTCAACGACATCGGTGGCAAGACCGCTTATCTTCCCCGATTGCAGCGCTGAAATCAGCGCCTCGTTATCAACAACTTCTCCCCGGCAGGTATTGATGAGGTAAGCTCCATCTTTCGTTTTCTCCAATTCCTCTCTACCAATCATTCTGAATGTTGGATATTTTGATTCCCCTTCTCCAGTGAGAGGAACATTTAATGAGATAATGTCAGCCGAC
>DATKVW010000156.1:0-4736 GCA_035529875.1 Dehalococcoidales bacterium
TGCTCATCCTTACAGGCAACTTGACAGTTGTGGCATCCATTGCACTTTGCAGCATCAAAAACATAAACCTTCATTTATTACATACCTCCTTCAACCCAGCCGCTAAAGAGCGGGCCATAAGCCGGGTCATAATCTCTGGCGAATGCTTCGGGGTAATTCTTTCGCCACTCCTCCCACTGGTTACCGGTCACCTTCTCAAGCTCACACAGCCAGCCAGTCGGAGCTAGGCCTTCAGCATGAGTAGATACGACTCCCCCTGGAGTTATAGCATTAGGGTCGCCCCCTCTATTAACAGACGTTGGGATTATATTATCACCCCCTCCTCCCTGGTCCATCATTACCGCTCCAGGAATTACCACTTCAGCCACAACTGCGGCGGCGAGGACACTGCCCCTTTCGTTGTAAAACCTGACTATATCTCCATTTTCTATGCCCCTGGCAGCGGCATCCACCGGATTAATCCGCAAGGGTGAGTACGCGTATCCGTCCCAACATTTGATATGGGAGATTTCCCTAAGAGATTGGATATCAGTGTGCTGGTTATGCAGTCCCCACAGCCGGGTGGTACTAACAACAAGCAGAGGATATTCCTTGGCTCTCTCACCGGAAAGGCTTTCATCATGGGTCCACCCTTCAGCTTCGGGACCTCCTAGTATGTAGTGGGCCAATGGAGGCCTTTCTTTGTCGTCAGGGAAGTTTTCTAACAGCAAGTGGGATTCGAATTCTAACAGACCGGTTGGTGTCGATAAGGGATTTGCAACAGGGTCTTGGTAAAATTTTAGTGCTGGAGGTTTTTCTTCCATCCATGTTGGGTCAGCCTCTTGAACATGGTATCCCTTTTCATTTAGTTCCTCCCAACTGATTAAATCCGTCATGCGTGAAGTATCATAACCTTCTTTGATCCATTCCTCCTCTTGCTCCTTAGCGTCCTTGCCCCCGGTAATCTCATTTAAAAAGCCCAACTTCTTAGCCACCTCACAAATTGCCTCGAAGTCAGTCTTTGATTCCCCTCGGGGTTCAACAGCCTTTTTCATGAGGATAAAAGAGGTAAATGCATCTAGCTTATTAGTTATATCAGATGTTTCAAATTGGGTACAGATCGGCAAGATTATGTCACAAAATACCATGCCGCTTTCCAGCCATATGCTCTGATTTATAATGCATTCTAGCTTTGAGCTTCGGTAAGCTTCTTCCGCACGGAACCCCCAAGCACGGCCACCTGTCCAGTTGGAGGTCGTACCCCAAATCATATGTATCTCAGATTTACCTTCCATAGGATATTGCACCCTATGGAATGCATCGCTACTGTGCCACCAGTAAACAGGCGGGTTAAAAAGACCATTATAAAGATTATGCTGTGAAAGGAATTGCCTGTCTCTGTCAGTATCCGACAACGATATTCCAAGATCTGCCTTCATTGCAGCTGCCATTTTAGTACGATCCCCTACCTGAGTAGTTCTCGGTGACGTGGCACCACCACCAATTGTCAAATCTCCAGTGACTTGGTGCCTTCCAGGCGCTCCCCAGCCCTGCATCGCCAACAGGTAGAGCTGCATCCTTTGAGACTCATGCGCATATGGCGCCCTACCTACACCACCTCCTCTACGTCCATACGCTATTGATGTTACCTTGGATGCCCATTCCCGGGCAAGGGCTTTAATGGTATACACCGGGACGGCACATAGCGGTGAAGCCCACTGTGGTGTTTTGGGGACTCCATCTTCATCTCCCATAACATATGCCTGCCACTTGACAAAGCCAGGGGTCTCAGCATGGTCGGCGATATATTCTTCATCCCAGGTTTCTTCGGTAAACCAGGTATAGGCTATGGCTAGAAAAAGAGCGCAATCCGTGCTGGGCAGCACCGGGATCCATTTATCAGCATGACAACCTACTGACTGGTTCAGGTCAGGGGTGACATATATTTGTTTTATTCCCAGCTCGGTAAACCAGTCGTACAACATGCCCTGTATTTGTCCACTGGGATAGGGCCAATAATTGCCATCGGGATTGCCCCCCCAGACCAAAAGCATTTCGGCATTATTTGCTATATCCATAGTGATGCCGGTACGAGACTGGTAGTCATGACCAAAAACATATCTTCCGCCCACTTGGCCGCCAGTGTTCGTCATAGGTGATCGCCAGAACTCTGTGTGAGTTGTTCCATACTTAGAAAGGAAATAATAATGCATAAACGCTGTTTGGCTATTATGAAAACCAGCCACATTTTTGGTTTCACCATTACCACCACCGTAGACGTCGGATACCGCCTCCGTTCCATATTTATCTGCCACTCTCACCAGCTCGCTGGCTATTATATCACTAGCCTCATCCCATGATATTCTCTTATACTTACTTATTCCCCTGTTCTGCGGGTTTACATTTACACCGCCGGGTTCCCAGTCAACCCTTTGAAGCGGATACAGAATCCTGTTGGGGGAATCCCAACGACCTCTATAGGCCAAATTGCAAGCACACAGAGGACTCTTTGCAGGTGCAGTCCAGGTCTTCCCGCGAACCGTTATTGTCCCTGGTTTGAGATCCGGGTACTTTGAATTCCAGTGTACTGGTCTCCCCCTGACTATTTTACCGTTCTTAACATCTATGAGCATGGGAGCATGTGGTGACTTTATGAAGGTCTCCTCTGGCTCAAGGTAGGATGGAACTACTCCGCCATCTACTGTCGCAGTCGTAGTAACTGTGGTGCCGGGTGCTGTCGAGGTAATCGTTGTCGGTACTGAAACCGTCTTTGTTACGGTGGTAACCTCACCTTCTTTACCGGCTACCAGGGGATAGGTAATGCCAGCACCAATGGCGCCACCAATGACAACAGCACCGGCGCCAATAAGGAAGTTCCGTCTTGAGATTTCTCCTTTTTCTTTGTTTTTATCTTTCACATATTCCTCCTTAAATAATAGGGTTCTTTCACTGGCTTTGCTTTATTTATATTCTTACGGGCATCACCTCCTGTTTTTAATATATGTATAGGTAATTGAAGCTCTTTCTTAATTAGCAGACCCTGCCGCTAAGCCCGATTACAGCCAATGATTATTGCTCTTTTCAACTCCATGGCTCACTATCGACTAAAACTGGCTGGTGCGCCGCCTAGAACTTCATATCCCATCTCTCGCAGAAGTTGGCCGCATTGGACGGAATTTAGTCCCCGTCCTTCAGTCGTCTCCTCTTCCAAATCTCTGGGGTTGGAACCGCTCTCGGCCCACAGCAGGTTTGCCCCGGCTAGGAGGCTGGGTGAGTTAGGTTCATGAGTACAGTTTATACTAACTGAATCGCCCATCACCAGGCGAGTAACAGCCACAACCTTAGCCAGCTCAACCTCTGTTAATGCACCCAGTTTGCCCAGGGGAGTGCCGGCAACAGGTGTACGGCGCATAGCGCCACTAAACCACGCCCCGTATTCTTTGCCAATGAATATCTTGTCCACAATCTCTTCGACCGTATGCTCCGGGCCGATGGGCTCCACACAGTAGGCTAACCGTAAACCTGACTCTCTTATTGCTCTTAGGGTGGCTAACCGCCTCTCAGGCTGAATCCTGGTATCTCTACCTTCACCCATCCTGACTACATGGTAAGCACCCTGGAAACCAGCTTCAACCATCTGCTTAGCTTGGTCGAGATCAAAATCATCTATGTTAGCCACTAAGGAGATTTCAGCCGGTATGCTACCCCGGACTATCGCAGCTACTCTTAGGAGGCTATTAAAGTCATAGTTCGCCGTGGTCATGAGGTAGACAGCAATGGCTCCTTCGGCCACAGCTCGCTTGGCGCAGTCTATGACATCTCCCGGACTCATGTCAAACCTCTCCTTGAAAAGGCCAGATTGAGCGGCAAAAGAGCAGAAGCCACAGTTATGGGGGCAAGGAGCAATATTGACCCCTATTTGAGCGTGGATAGTTCCTCTGTTGCCTGATATCTCTCGGTTAAGCTGATTGGCTGCTCCCATCAAGGCATAAGCCTCGTAGGAGAGTGGATCCACCTCTCTGAGCAGCCAGGCCGCTTCTTGTCGGTTTAGGGCTTCGCGATATAGTGCTTTTTTCAATATATATTCCAGTTTTGGTCTTATCTTTTGTTTGTTCATATCAAAACTCCTTTCCAGTTGTTTCAGCGACCGAGAGTATCGGTAAGCTAGGACGCAGGAGGCTCTTCGTAAAAACCGAACGCGAGGACGTAAGTGCCGAGACGGTCTATCTCCACTGTGACACAAAAAAGTTTAAAATCCGCCGTGACATCTACCCAAATCCAGGTCGATTCTGCCTCATCAAAGTAACCAATTTTGGGGATAAACTCATCGGCATCCCAAGGGATAAGCTCGCGATCATAACTTATTGTAAGCCGCGCCGACGGATCAAATCTTGCTTCTTGGAGGCTAAAATCATACGCCAACCCGTATATGTTGTACTCATCCGATAGAATTTGTGGTGGTCCAGCGGTAACTGTTATGGAGACAAGCGGCTTGCCGCTCGCATCGAGTGCTCTCGTTCCCTTCGCCAGATAGAGGACTGCAATACCGTCGTCGGAGATAACCTCAACATCCTCCAGGAGAATACCAGCACTATCAATCTTGCCCAGTAACTCCACAGTACCGGATGGCGTCGGTGTTGGCGTCGGTGTTGGCGTCGGTGTTGGCGTCGGTGTTGGCGTCGGTGTTGGCGTCGGTGTTGGCGTCGGTGTTGGCGTCGGTGTTGGCGTCGGTGTTGGCGTCGGTGTTGGCGTCGGTG
>DATKVW010000157.1:0-3881 GCA_035529875.1 Dehalococcoidales bacterium
TCACACAGGGCGAATCAAAGAAATCTACATAATGAGATGAACCGGTGGCAATGCCCCCGACTGCTCGGGGCAGGACTTCGCCGATATGCTCAAGACCCATAGCTTCCACCCCATTCTTCTGCCTTCCTCTGTCCATACTCATTTATCCCTGCCCCCGCTGCCACCCGATTATAAGCCTGGGTATCTTATTCACTGGCTCCTTGATCGTCCCTTAGTGCTTTGACCCGGGTGAGCTCGGCCAGATGGAAGTAAGCGTGATCCAGCATCACCGGGGTAATTTTGCCATCCCTAACCCATCGCCATAGGGTCATACGGGCAATCCCCAGGTAGGCCGCTGCTTTGGTCGGCGTCAGGATATCGTTGACAGTGATGGTTACTCGTTCCATAGACACAGTTACTTAGCGTAACACATTTGGGATAGCCTGTCAAGCCCCCTAGCGGGTTAATTTTCAGAGGATTTTGGGCAAAATAGACAGCTCCCACGCCTGACAACTCACCGTAGCTCCCTACTTTACAATAACACACGCCACAGAATCAAAATCTAGGCGTTTTTTCGGGGTGGCTTATCATGTTACTACCTGCGGCTTTCCCGTGGCGAATACCACAAGGAGCTCCCCGCAGTTAGAGCACTTCCGGTGCTGCAAGTTGGCAAGCGCCCAGCCAACATACTGGGCGCCGCATTTCGGGCACTTAGCCTTGAGCATAAGACATCGATCCCTTTCCTTTGAATTACCCTTGGCAGAGCCCGCCTCAAATAAAACCTAATACCCCAGCACCAAGCCAGAACACCAGCCCCAACCAACATACATTAAGCACCCATAGCAACTTTGTTTTGCCGAATCTCACTAGAAGGATCACTATGGCTAAGGCTAGGAATCCCTTAATCACCATGTTGGTGCCGTAGGAGCTGACTACGGGGTTGGCCTCCTGCCATCCCATCACCAGCACCTGCTTGGTTAGCCAAGCGTCGCTTATATTCAGCCCAATGAATAGCAAGCTGTTTATGCTAGCAACTAGGCTGATGCTCTGGTTTGATGTCGCTTTCGTATCTGTCCTCACTTTAAGTAGTTACTACTTTGTTACCTACTTTTCCCAGGTCTTTGTAGCTACGTCCCAAGTGAGGTCTTTCCACTTTCCATCGGTTTTTTTAGTGGCATCTGTGAGTCCACCATCTGTGAAGTGATAGACGGCTTGCAGGTTGGCCACATTGAGCAGGTAATCAGCTGGGCCGGGGTCAGTATCATCACCCTCCCAGCCGATGTTGCCATCATAATCAGTGGAGCTCGTGTCCGCCATATAGGCGACGACGGCCGTCTGGACGTTATGGACCTCAGTGTTTGCTGCCTCAACAGCGCCGCTGCCAATGAACCCAACTACGTTAGGTATGACTATCGCGGCCAGGACGCCCAGGATGGCCACCACGACCAGTAACTCAATGAGGGTAAAACCTCTCTGACCATAATGGAACGATTTTAGAAACCTTTTCACGGTAACACCTCCTTTCTTTGAAATTTTGCGTCGAAGCCTCGACTTGTGCTAGACTAAATATGAATGGTGGTTTGAAATCGAACCTCCTTTCAGCCGAGAACCGATGGTAACAGCCCGGGGCTCGGCTTTTTTATGTCTATCTCTTGCTACCGCAGTTGATATAAGTATACACCACAGTAGATACCTTGAGTATAAACTGGCTTCGGTAGTCCGTCAATAGGTGAAAAGTAATGGTACTTTTGGGCTTCTAAAGGCGACAAAAGTCGCTTACAAAGGTCCGCCTATCAGCGATAATGTTAAGTGGTTGGTTTACCAACGTGTATGAAAGTGACAACCACCTTATCCATTTTTTTACTCATTTTTAGAGAGGATTCATGTAGAATGACTACGACTATATATAATCAGGAGACGTACGTGAACAAGCAGCTGGTGGACTTCTTGAAGCAACAATGCAAAGATAAAGGTTTATCCTTAAGAGGTCTATCGATCGCTGCGGGACTTAGCCCCGCTACTGTTCACAATGTCATCAACCGACAATATCAACCCACCGTATTCACCTTAAATCGCTTAGCTGACTTCCTCGGCGTAAAGAGAGAGTATCTCTGGCAGCTAGGTGGCTTGGTGGAGGATATGGACTACAACACTGAAACAGAAATCAATGACCCTCGCCTTAAGTATGAGTTTGCCCGGGCTGATAAACTACCCGAGCAAGCAAGAAACGTAATTATTGCCGCTGTAAAAGCCATAATAGACCAATTCTGATTTCGCCTCTCCTTTGAAGGAGAGGGGGTGGGGCTATAGCCTCACTTTATGTCAGAATCCATACTTCTCACGAAGGGCTTGCCTGTATCTTTCCAACTGGGCAGGAGTATAATAGCGCACCCCTTTAGCTGAAGGGTTGTGATACACGACAGCTTGGCGTTCAAGCATGCCCCTTCGATAGAGCGACCGGAGACAGCGACAAAGGTTTGAAAAAGACGGGGCATATTCCCCATTGCTACTGGTATCTAATTCAGCCCAAATTTTGAGGGGCTCCATCGGCCCCCTCTTTTCTATGAGCCCGATGATGGCTTGCTGCTGTTGAGAGATGCCCTTCGACATTTTTAGCCCACCGTAGTATTCACTTATCAGTTTACCACAAAGTTTCGCCCTCATTTATTATCCACCAGGCTAATCTTTTCCCTTCATTGTCAATGGTCGTAGATATCTTTGACTACGGTGGTTGACAGCACAACAAAATTGTGCAATAATAAATTATGCCAGAAATACCGGATTGCCCGAAGTGTCACTCAAAGCAGGTATATTACCGCAGAATCTTAAAAGAGTTTGTCTGCCGAAGGTGTGGACACACTTGGAAAGAAGGGGGTGAGAAATGAGGTGAGAGATGAAGTGATTACTAAACAACCGGGACTGACTAAATTATTGAAAGGAGATTGAAATGGCTAATAGCGTTATGATCTTTGGTCTTGGTGACTTAGGAGGATGGGTTCTAGAACTTCTTGCCCGGTGCGAGGGTATAAGCAAAATAGTTACATGTGACAATCGGGATGAGTGGGGCACGAAGAAAACGCATACCGCCGCGGAAGGAGCCATCCTACAAGGCAAGTATAAGACATTTGAATTCCATAAGTGCGATGCGAGAAATATAGATGCAACTGCTGAGTTAATTAGAACTGTTAACCCCACCGTGATATATAATGACATGACACTAGCATCGTGGTGGGTGGGGAGAAGTCTTTTCCCTGAGCAGGCTAAAAAATGGGACCGGATGATGGCACTTTCATACCCTCTACATGCAGTTTTAGCTATCAAGCTGATGCAGGCTGTCAAGGAATCTGGTACCAATGCTCCTGTACTGAACAATTCTTATCCAGATGTCACAAATCCGGTATTATGCAGGAATGGCTTGTGTCCGCTTGTTGGGTCGGGCAATTTTGACCTACTGGTGGCAGAAATTAAATGGAAGATACACCTTGCTTGGCATGTGTCAATATCTGAAATCACCATATTTATGGTCGGTGAGCACGCCCTTGTTATGCTAGGTCCAAGGGAAGGTGTGCCCTACTTCCTCAAGGTTCTAGTGAGGGGTAAAGACGTTACCAGTCAGTTTGATGTTGTTTCACTAATAGCAGACAGGTTGACAGCATCTGGTCCGGGAGAGACAACCTGGATTAGCCATCCGAGAGTGGCTGCCTCAGCTGTGGGTCATCTAATGTCTATTTTGAATGATACCAATGAGTTCACTCATGCCCCCGGCCCCCGTGGATTGCCTGGTGGCTATCCAATCCGTCTGGGAGCAAACAGTGCTGAGGTTGTCCTTCCCGAAGGGTTAACTCTGGAGGAGGCAATAGATATTAACCTTAGGAGCATGAAGTGTGAGGGCATAGAGGATA
>DATKVW010000158.1:0-6215 GCA_035529875.1 Dehalococcoidales bacterium
CGATTATCTGGTCATCAGTTAAGCCATATGTCGCTGCTTCTTCACTTTCGCTGTTGGCATTGTAGGCCTCGCCTTCCGCTGCATAGTCAGAAAAAATATCAATGTTTGAAGCGCCTTCAGTCCCTTCGGGTATTATTACGAATTCGGCACTGGTTAGTGTAGTAAAATCGTGGGGAACTCTAAAGATAACGAAGGCGGCGTAAGTATTTGCTCCTATATCAACTGTGCCATAATCGCCATAGCTGGATAGTTCGGGTTCCCCCCCTTCTCCACAAGTAGCGGGGACAAAGAACTCCTTAACCTCAAGCGCGTTGACAGCGGTATTAAGGTCGGAAATGCTTTTAGCCGTGATACGAAGTTGAACATCCACTCCCGTAAGATGGGCGACAGCCACAGTCCCCTGTTGCGCCCGAACCACTGTCAGGGTATCCCCTGCTACATTAGTGCAGCTTAAAATTTCATCCTCAATGGTTATGTGAAATGGGTAGGCGACGGGAAATAAAACCCCCTCCCCAACACCAACATCCAAGGATAAAGCATCATCGGCAATATTACCGTCAAGAGTAGCTGCTGCCCTATTAATTACCTCTAAAAATTCTGTTGCCATATCTCCTCCTATTTAGTGAACATCTTCCTGAATCAATAGCTTGGTCTTGGCAATCACCGTATCCCCCACAACTTCCCTTGCCCAATACTCGTTAGCTTTCGTGACATAATGTAGCTTGGTGTCTGTGGCAGGTAGGGAAAAGGTTAAAATTTTTGGGGCATTGACGGATTCTTCCAGGGAAATGTCAAAGGCATTCTCAAGAACCTGTACTAGGGCACCGGCACTGGTATGAATTTCTATGCCATATTCCATTATAAATACCTTGCCCGATACACAATATCAAGCGTTCCCGCAGTACCCCAGCCAGTCGCCTTGATAGAGTTTGCGGTTGGCAGCAAATAAGGAAATCGCCCGGTAACAGTTGCCATGCTTGGTGTAGCCTCCAATGTAACCAATTTATTTGCTACATCTATTATTAGTTCGTCACCAATGTTAGCAATTGTACCACTCCAGCCAAGGGCCAACCCAGTAGTGAGGTTTTCAAGCGTAAGCACTGTTGCACCGGCTATGCCGGCTGTTAGCGTATAAACAGGATTCGTGTTAGCCGTCCCCCCGGGAGTTTCATCGTCAAGTGTGTCGGGATCAGCATTAACATCAATCAGGGGGACGGAGGATGTCAATGTTGTGCTAAAGGCCAGGGGGTCAAGCGCCATAAATGTTAGATTGCCACGCCATGCTACCTGAGAAATAAAACCTCCATGGAATGATTCAAACCGGGCATTCCAGTAACGCGTACTTAGTATATCGAGAATTAGTTCGGCATCTTCCCTGGTATCGAGAAAGGAATTGATATTATCTACGGCTGTAATCAAGGCCGCCCTTGAGACAGCGGTGACTGTAGTGCCCAACGAAATTGCTTTTGGGGTTAGGGAACTACGCCAGGCATAGGCTTTATTCTGTAACCTTACCGTCTGGGCATCCTGAATTATGGGCAAATCGTGGCTGGTCACCACCAATCCGTATGTGCTTAGATTCTCGCCTGCAAAGCTCAGGGAATTAGCCATAGACCCCCCTCAACTGCTGTAGCCTTAATAGTTCCCTGGCTATACGGCCGACATCCGCCTCCTCGCGGACTACTAATTGGGAGATATTAAATTCATTTGTCACGCTTGCTCCACCAACGGGGGACACAACCTCCGGGCCCCTCTCACCTGCGATAGCATACGGCCTCATTGATTTAAGCCCATAAAGTAGGGTGGGTTCGGGAATAACACCGCCCCCGGCAAACTCGTCCAGATTCACTTCCGGGACATTGAACCCAACTTTCTTGCCACCTATGCCCGGGACCCAATCCGGTACTTCAAAGCTAACGCTATTTATCATCCCTATAATAGAGTTGATTATATTTTCTATTATGGTGGCAGCTGTCCGTATCGGCACAAGCATAGCTTCCTTAATAGCTTCCCAATTACGGGCAATCAAGATTGGAATGCCCACGGCCGGGAATAGAATGGCCAAGATTTTATCCCAGTGCTTGCTGAAAAGGTCGGTAATGTTCTCCCAGATACCCTTAAAGAAATCGACGATGCCGGTCCATATCATAACTGCTTTTTCTTTGATGATATCCCAGTTCTTCCATACCAGAACCCCTATGGCTATCAGAGCGGCTATCCCCAGAATAATCAGCCCCACGGGGCCCAGCATCATTGTAAAAGCAGCCCCCACCATAGGGCCGAGCGCAACTAGGCTACCCAGCATTGGCAATAGAAAGCCACCAACAAGCAGCAGGGCACCGAGGCCACCGACCGCCGCTAGAATAGTAACGGTAAGTGCTGGGTTCTTCTCTAACCATGCGCCGACCTTTTCAATAATAGGAGTTAAAATCTCCATCATACTCTGCAAGGCCGGCATCAAGGCAGCACCTATCGAGATGGCCATACCCTGGAGTTGCGACTTCATCTTCTCCATTTGCCGGCTCGTACTCTTCTCCATTTGGTCAAAGGCATCTGTGGCTGCTCCGGCGGCATCACCCATGGCCTCAATATCAGTAGCGAACATCTCGGCATTCTCGCCGGTTAGAGCTAAGACGGCAGCCCCGGCCTCAACGGAGCCGAACATCTTCATCAGCATTTCATTGTTACCACCCGAGGCATTCCTGAGAACATTCAATGACTCGGCCAACCCCAGTTCTTCAAGCATAGCCTGACCCGATCCATAGCCTAGTTCCCCTATGACCCTATTCATATCAACCGTGGGTTTCTGTAGGGCTACCATCGCCTGCCTGAGTTGAGTCACGGCGATAGTAGTTGGGACACCTTGCTTGGTCATGGTCGCCAAGGCTGCGGATACTTCCTCAAAGCTCACACCCGAAGCCGCCGCTATCGGAGCCACCTGAAACATAGAGGCAGAAAGTTCCTCGAAGGTAGTCTTACCACCCTTGACAGTGGTGAACATAAGGTCGGCAACTTTCTGGGCATCCGACATTGGTAACTTGAATGCGTTGATAACTGTAGTCAAACCATCTACAGCCGTCTCGGTATCAGTCACGCCTCCAATGGCAGCCTCGGTAGCGATTTTAAGAAATTCAAGCACATTCTCCTTCGGCACACCGGCCGATATAGCCTGATAGAGAGCCTTGGCAGACTCGACGGCATCCACGCCCATAGTCCTGGCCAGTTCTTTGACTTCTCCGCTAAACCCGGAGAACTCCTCCTCGCTCAGGAGCATCATAGTATTGACTTCCCGCATAGCCGAATCGAAGTCAGCCGCCATCTTTAATGAAGTAACACCAACCGCAGCCACGGCGGCCATCATGATACCACCGGCTATCTTCATGCTCCTGCCCCATTTTTGGGCAGCACCGTTTATCTTGCCAGTCGCGGCATTAAGCCCCTTCTCCAAACCCTTATTATCTACGCCTAGCTCTAATACTGCATCACCTGCGCTAATTGCCATCTTTCTTCTTCACCACTTTAATCATGCCCCTTGACCGAGCTGATAGTTGCTCGGCACTCACTTTATCTGCCGTCCCATGACCCCTTATCGCATCTGCCTCTCGCCGTTTGCGTTCGGCCAACTTTTCGGTCATAAGCGCAAACTCTTCGCCGGTCCAGTTATCCATCACCCACTCGGGCGTTAAATGCCATTCGGCAAGGATGTATTCAAATGCCTCGCCTATGGAGACATCTCCATCATCGCCTCTGTGAGTGCCCTTGGTAAAGGGAATGCTAACTTCATCACCTGCTTAAAACCCATGGCTACTTCCACGGCGGTAGCTTTATCTTCGAAATCTTCCTGCCTTAGATCACAGGTATAGTCAAAGAATAACTCGGTCACCTTGTCCGGGTTGGTAGCCAGTAGAGCCTCAATCGCACCGCCGAATTCCTCCGGCTTGTCGGTAGTGACTTGGGTATATTTCGGTAGTGATGCCATGAGAGCCGAGAGTTTCTGGCGCCATTCCCTATCTTTCCGTAGGGTGAGCGGCTTTACGGGATATTTCTCGCCCCCCAATATAACCTCCACGCCATCATGGAACAGTATTTCTTCCTCTGTCTTTTTAGGTTTTTCTGGCATGTTATGCTCCTTTCTTATTTATTCGTTTATACTATGTTGTCAACAATGGTCATGGCTGGTTCATCGGATGTTTTTAGGGCCTGGAATGTTACCGGCACAATGGTCTTTTCGCCCTTTTTATAGGACATGCCGACTGCGCCGGTAGATGTCGCTAACGGCACAAAGATTTCGCGGTTGAAACCCGCTGGATTGGTTCCCGCTATCTTGAGGTTCATTGTCTTGTTGACGCCGGCACCCAATGTAAGAATGGAACCGCTCAACACACTGCCTGCCATTGCATTTCCGATGTTAGTAAGTGAACTTTCAGCCATATTGCAGGTGATAGCTATGGTCTCCTTGGTTATTACTCGGTCAATGGGGAATGTCTCTTCTTCGACTTCGATGTCGGCTGTATCAGCAGTATATTCAAGGGTTACGCCATCTTCGGTATAACCAACATCTACATAGGGGCTGCTTAGGGTGAAACCAGCCAGGGAAGCATCGCCAGGTTCTATGTAGTAGTGGGTATCACTTACTACGACCTCATCAATATAGGAATATCTCTCTGGCGCAGCTTCAAAAAGTTCTAAGCGAACTCGGGTCATCACCCAGTCTCCACAGTCGACAACAGCAAAAGATGCTTCATTGTTAATAGTAGCCACGATGTCATCAATCGCTATTAATCCCGGTGTACCCCAACCAAAGAAACTGGAACCATCCTCAGCCCATCCACCAACGCCAGTTTCAACTTCCGCTTCACCAAGGGTCTCTGTCGCCCAAGCAACCTGAGCATCGTGGCTCTGTTGTGGTACGGCAGTTACCTCGCACCAGCCTTCACTGTTGGGATCCTCAAAGAGGAACTCGAACTGCACATAGTTGCCACTTTCAACGCTAGATGGGCCGTTGAAATAGCGGAAGCTATATTCAGCAGAGTCTGCGGTGATTTCGTCTTCGAAGTCCTGCATTGTTATCCCTACCGGAGGGTCAAGTTGTAGATGGGTGCTAACGCCGCTCCCGACACCACTCTTATAGAGTTTTACTGAATAAGTACCCACCTCTGCTTCGGTAGTCGACCATTCTGCGATAGCATTATTAGGTTGTGTAATTCCTAGTATTGCCACCCCCGTCAAAACATTTGCTATTGTTCCCATGATTATTTACCTCCTCTTGTCTTTTTTAGAAATGCCTGATAATGTGATTCGATTTCAGCCTCGGTCATGCGCCTTGCCGTCTCGACCTTTACCGCCGCCTCGACCAGCTGCGTTTCAACCTCTAATGTCTCTAGTTCCAGCGCCTCTTCCGCCTCGACCCCTTCCTCTTTTGCTTTTTCTACCATGTGCTTCTACCTCCTCTTAATAGTAGACTACCTTATTTGGTTTTTATGCCCGTAGAATTGGCTCTCAGCGCGCCAGATTCCTACTCAGCGCGTATCATCACGCTAAAGAAGGTTAAAACCCTGAAATAACCAGGGATTTCATCTGCTAGGTCCTGCCCCTGCACCTCTTCGATGGCACTCATAATATAATAACTACCCACCTTGACATTTTGGATGCCCTGAAGGTTATCATACAAAGCACGGTAGACCTGCCTTGCCACAATGGGACTCGCCGCCCAGCAATCAAACTGGACCGATGGGGAGATTATGCCCGGGATATAAGGTGTTGAGGTCCCGCCCCGGACAAAGAAACCGACCGCCGGCAAGGTCGCATTCTCGGGCAATCTAGGGCAATAAATCCTGGCAGATTCCCCCGCTGCTTTAACTAGGTCCGTCAAGGTTGTGCGGGTGTCCAGGTATTCCTTAAGTATAGAGTTCGTATCTGCTATTGCCATTATCTTAAATTCGCCTTTATATTCCCGGGTAGCTTCCCGATGTTCTTATCTAATGCTGGCTTGAAATATGGCCGAGCTGGCATGCTCTTTGTCCCCGTTTCCAGAAAACCCCCATAGCCCGATGTGCTATAGACCGCACCCTTTTGCCCACTGGCCTCATATTGAATCGACCTTCTATTATGTCCGGTAAGGAACGGGCTACCCTTTATGGCATCATTTGCAATCGCGGCTACGGTATCCTTCAGCCCCTTCTCTGATGCCTTGTTTACCTTATTCTTTACAGCCC
>DATKVW010000159.1:0-2409 GCA_035529875.1 Dehalococcoidales bacterium
CAGGTAACCGGGCGCCGCTTTCTCACCATTAACATTGGTATTGAGCCACCGGACACCGACCCCACATCAACTGTGCTCAGGGCTATTGCCGAGCAAGAGGATACGGTCAGGGATGCCATAGTCCGACTAAACATCAGCTTGCCACCAGAGACTGAGGGTCAGCTCAGGGACAACGACATCAGGAATATGCTGAAAGAGGCTTATTATTTTACCATTGCCAAGGATATACAGCGAGAGACCCGCCTTAGACTGGGGAAGTGGACCGCCGAAGAAATACCGCCTCTTGACGCATTAAAAGCCTATTTAGAATCAAAAAAGGTATCCCCGGAGCGAGCCAAGCTCCTGCTTGAGTATGGCGAGAAGTTGATGCAGGAGCAGAGAACTAGGGAAGGATAAAACTGCTACCTGCTAAGGATATATTGAAGGGTAACCGATAAATTGTAATCAAAATAACTAATCTGATAAACTTAATGCCAGCGTTAATTCCAACCCAGCTCCGGGAAAATTCACCTTTGGGGAAAAACATAGCGTAAAACCGAGTCAGGCTCTTACTACAAGGAGGGTATATGTACATTCGCGAATATATGGTAACCCCGGTCATCACAGTGACACCCGACACATTAATAGATGACGCTCTCAGGACTATGCACCAACATCATATTCGCCGACTACCAGTAGTGGACGAAGGAAAGCTAGTAGGGTTGCTAACCCGGAATGGACTGAGAGAGGCGACACCATCATCAGCTATCCCTCTGAGCATCTGGGGAACTCACTATCAGCTATCAAAGATGAAGGTGAGAGATGTAATGATAACTGATGTCATCACCGTCACGCCTGATACCAGCGTAGAGGAAGCCTCTGCTCTGGTTGAAAAGCACAGGATCGGGACTTTGCCTGTAATCGATGAAAGCAAGAACCTGGTAGGTATTATTACCAGCACCGACTTACTTCACCTAATGGCTCAAGTGTTAGGCTTTGGTCAGAAAGGAGTACGCCTTCATATCTTCGGCTGTTCAGGTGGCACTGAGGGGGTCTGCCATCGCCGGGTAATGGAGGTGCTAAGCAAGCATCCTATAGAGATTTTGTCCGCTTTTCCAGTAAAGCTGGCTGATACCGAGCGGGAGGACTTTATCGTTCACCTAGATACCGAAGATGCTGAACCCATAGTGAATGAGCTAAAGAAGCTAGGTCTTGAAGTAGAAGTACGAAAACATTGATTTTTCTACTCCAGTACGGAGAGAGGCTGATACAAGAGCAGGGAATCAGAAAAGGATAGAAAGTCTTTTTAATATCCTTTCTTTAATTTCAGGAAAGCACTACAGTGGCTCATCCCTCAACATTGCCATGGGGACGGCCGATTCCTTTGAACATCTTGTCAGCTTGGAAAGAACTCCTCACAAAAGGTGCTGAAGCCACACCCCTAAAGCCCATCGCCGCACCAGTATTTTTGTATTCTTCGAAAGTGAGTCTAAATACCTGAGAAAAGTGTCGAAGCAGATTTTCCTGTATCTCCCCTATTTCTACTTCGTGTCCTAACAATTTTGAGACGGAAGTAATCGACACCCCAGTGATGCCACAAGGTATAATATAGGTGAAGTATTTTAGATTGGTGTTCACATTTAAGGCAAAACCATGCATGCTAACCTCACCGCTAACTCGCAGACCTAGGGCACAAACCTTCTGCCTTCCCACCCAAGCCTCCCTTCGCCCCGAAATTCGTTGACCACCAATCCCAAAACCCGCCAGCGTCCTAATGACAATCTCTTCCAAGTTCCAAACATATTGATGGACAGTCAGACCATCTTCCCTCAAATTCAAAATGGGATAACCTACTAGCCGTCCGGGCCCGTGATAGGTTATATCACCACCTCGGTTGGTATGAAAGACTGGGATGCCCTCCTTGACCAGTGTTTCCTCAGGGACAATTATATTTTCAACAATACCAGAATGCCCCATGGTGAAGACCGAAGGATGTTGAAGTAACAGCAGCACACCAACTAACGGGGTCTCCTGAGTCTCTTTAACTCGGTTTGTCCCATAGGCCACTTCATAATAAAATATCTCTGGAGCACAAACTTTAATCCACCCTCGAGGAAGGCTTCTCTTTTTTACTATTAAATAAATTTCCTTGTCAAACCCCCGAATTGACAAGGAAACGACATCGGTTATAATTGGCTCAATGGGACACTGCCAGGTAGAACCTATGCCTAGCGAGTTCTACCAAGAGGAGTAGGCACAGGTTGATTTCAGGAAAAACCAAATAAAATGAATACAGGAGGGAAATATGCTCAGTGTGAAGAAAGCAATAGAGACAAGGCGCAGCATCCGCCACTTCCGCCCCGATAATGTCCCCGATGAGCTAATTAAGCAGATGCTTGAGGCAGCTAGACTGGCACCATCGGGGAGTAA
>DATKVW010000160.1:0-8829 GCA_035529875.1 Dehalococcoidales bacterium
GAACCGTATATAGGCCTGAGTTTTTACCGGCTTCTATTCCGTAAATTCAACCGCCACTTTATTCACATCCCAAAGTGGCTCTATTTTCTCTGTTATCTCTTCTTTTATTGCCGAAACAAACTGGTGGTCTGGAGATAAGTCGATGACTACCCGGACAGTTCCGTTCTTTATTTTAATATCTCGCACCAAGTTGGTGCGTACCAGGTCTAATCCAGCCATAGGGTTCATAACTTTCTTAAGGCGTCTGCGCACCGTCTCTACCGTAGTCGGCTTTCTCTCCTTAACCAGACCGTGGCGCTCTTCATAGTTTTCAATAGCCGAACGTAAACCTTCTACGGCAAGTACCGAGCAATGGGCCTTAATTTTGGGAAGTCCTCCCAGGGCTTCTGACGCTTCCTTCCAGGTGATCTTCTTAGCTTCATCCAGTGTCTTTCCCTTGGCCAGTTCGGTAATGATAGAACCGGTGGCAATGTTAGAAGCACAGCCGTAAGATTCGAACTTAACGTCTGAGAGAGTATTTGTCTTAGGGTCAACGTTGATATATACAGACACCATATCGCCGCAGGCTGGGCTGCCCTCTATCGCCTTTCCATCGGCGTTCTCAATCTTACCTACGTTGCGGGGGTGGCGAAAATGCTCCAGTACCGTTTCACTATATGGAAATCTCATTTCTATTCCTCCTATTTTCCTTTTTCTTTGCCCAACGGGCTGATACTTCTGAGTTCTTGCACTACCTCAGCCAGCGTATTAACCACGGCGTCGGCCTCTTCCATAGTATTGTAGCGCCCGAAGGTAAAACGAATTGAGCCGTGCGCCCTTTCGTGGTCACCACCAATGCCAAAGATAACGTGGCTACCCTCTAGCGAGCGGCTGAAACATGCAGAGCCAGTGCTCACAGCAAAGCCGTGCATATCCAGATGCAGGGTGATAGATTCACCCTCTATGAAGTGGAACGAAATATTGGCATTCTGCGGGAGTCTCTTCCAGCGATGACCATTGAGGACGGTATCAGGTATCTCGGCAAGTATGCGGTCTATAACACGGTCACGCACTGATTGTATCTGCTCGGTTTCCCGGGTGGTAACCAGTTCTACCGCTTTAGCGAAACCCACTGCGCCGGGTATGTTTTCCAGCCCTGCCCGGAGGTCGAACTCCTGGAATCCCCCATCCACCCACTTGGCTATTTTTGTCCCCTGACGGATATACAGTCCCCCTGTGCCCTTTGGCCCGTGGATGGTATGGGCGGATACAGTGATCAAGTCCACGGGTATCTTCTTCACGTCAAGGGGAACCCTGGTGAAGGTATGCGTGGCATCAGTATGAAAGAGCACTCCCTTATCACGACAGATGAGACCGATATTTTCAATATCCTGGATGGTGCCGATCTCCTGGTTAGCATGCTGGATAGAAACCAGGATGGTTTCGCCGGTGATAGATTCCCTGAGTTTATCAAGGTCCACAAAGCCGTCGCTATCTACATCCAGATAGGTCACCTGAAACCCTTGCTTCTCAAGGGCTCTGGCGCTGTTAAGTACCGGGAAGTCCTCGATTTTTGACACAATCAGATGTTTCCCTTTCTTGCTACCAAGAGCCAGTGCCACTCCCTTCAGAGCAATGTTTGAGGATTCGGTACTTCCTGAGGTGAAAATAAACTCTTCCGGTGCTGCTCCCAGAGCCACAGCAAGCACTTCTCTGACGCCGTCCAGGGCTTCTCTAGCTTCTATGCCCTGAGAGTAGGCAAACTCCGAGGTAGCCACGGCATACTTATCGAAGAAATACGGCCTCATTGCCTCCAATACGCGTTCATCCAAACGGGTAGTCGCTGAGTTGTCCAGATATACTTGTCTTCTGTCTAACATATCTCCCTCCTGTTATATGAAGAGGGTCACCGTTGATTCCCTGGCCTCATTTATGTAAGTGCCCACTGCACAGTATTCAGAAATCAAATCATCACGCAGGTCTTCTTTCTTTATCCCCATTATCTCCATGGTCATATCGCAGGCAAGGATTTTACCCCCGAGCTCCTTGAAGTCTTGCAGTAATTTCTCCAGAGAAACCACGCCAACCTTTTGCATCTTTCGCTTCACCATCCACTTGCCAAGTCCCAGCATGTTCATCTTGGAGAGTGGTCCCTTATCAAGGCCTCCTTTCTTAAGGCGTTGGAGCCCCCAGAAGGTGAAGTAGAGTGACGCTTCCATCCCCATTGCCAGTGCTCCATTAGCTATGATAAGAGCACTGTAAACTTTATCCATATCGCCACTATGAACTATAATCGTAGCCTTATTAGCCATGGTCATTTCCTCCCTCTACCTGCGTATTCTTATCTTCCAGACCCCATCTTTCTCCTGAAGGTCCATAAGTTCTAGTCCCAAAGCCTTGACCGCCATTGGTATCTCTTTCTTAGAAGCAGGATGTGTTCCGACAACCTCGACTATGTCACCTTCCTTTGCTTTCCTCAGAGCCTTGCGGGTTTCAACCAAAGGGACCGGGCAAGTTTCACCGGTGCAGTCCACCTTTATCTCAGACATTTCTTATCACTTCCCTGCAGATTCAATGATGCTGTCTTGATTTATACTCATATTTTTACAATCTCGACCTTCTATATTGTAGAACAATTGTAGTTTAGGGAATAGCCATCTGTCTATGACTTATGCCGTATTTCATTAATGAAGCTAAAAATATGTCATCCGGGTATGGAAGAGAGTTGAACTTTTCGTTACATCGTTCGATTTAGCCTCCTGGCGTCCGACAATTAGTACTTATTGGGATTAAGTTAATGTCATGTTTTTGAGTAAGCGATGAGTAACTGCTGTATCGCCGGAACTAGCTCCTTCTTCTCAAACAAAAGTTCGGGAACTGTCAACCAATGCCCACCATTACCGGGTTATAAACAGCGGGATAGTTACGGGTAGTTTTTGTCACTTATAATTCAGGGGTATTCAGTCTATTATGGTTGCTCGTGATTTGTTTGACAATAGGGTGAGGGACAGGGTATTATTTGAAATGCACCAAGTCAATCAGCAGTCTAAAAATATAATGTCATTAAGGGGGTGTACTTGTGACACAAGAATTGTATACTCGTGCCGTTCAAATTGTTAAAGCTAAATTCGGCTTAATTTCCAATAAGCGAGACCTAATCTTTACCCCCGAGTTTTTTGAAGACCCCAATGTTATCCAGTGTCTTTTGACTGATATTTACCGCGTTGATGAAATCCCCTTCAGTGATGACCTGGATGCTTATTTCTATGTATATGATGTTGAGAATGTGCCTCCGACTGTAACGGTAACTGACAAGGAAGTGCGGGTGGTGGGCAACATTAGCCAGCTCGATGCCAAGATGACGGATAGGCGGTACAGCCTTTTCGGCAACCTTGGACTTTTCTTCAGATACTCCTTGGTTACCCTGGAAAGATACCACGATATTTTCACTTTCCATTCCTCGGCAATGTACAACCCTTGTGACAATGAACTTTTCCTTCTCGTCGGTGGCCCCGGATCTGGTAAGACCTGCCTGCTGCTGGAGGGCTTGAAGCGGGATTATCAGATGTTCAGTACTGAGATGACCCATCTTAAATTTGAAGATAATAAGTGTCTTTTCTTCAAAGGCTCACTCATTGATAATGTGCGCATCGGTAATTTCGTCTATGATTTCCCCGAAGTGCCCCGGTTGCTGAATCTGAAGTTACCCGAGGTTAAGGATGTATGGGGCACCAAGGTAACCATTGACCTGAGCAGTAAGGCTACCAGCGAGGATGTTTTGATTAACCCTAAAGTAACCCTGCTGTTACCTAAAATAGAGGAGGGACGCGAAGAGGCTATTTTTGCTGATGTTACCGATAAACGCAAGCTGGTAAAAGCGCTTTTTGATAATGCTTCTGAGAAGATTGCTCAAACTATTCTTCTCTACGATTCCTTCACTGTAGGCTGTTTGGATAGCCCTGACCTTATGCAGAAACGGCTGAAGGCAATGGAAAAGCTTGTTTCCGGTGAATACACCGAAATTAAGCGAGCCAAAACAATATTGGCTTGCCCGACAAAATGTTTAAAGGAGGTATGAAGTGACTAAAGCATGGGAAGGTTATGTTCCAATTCCAGTTCCTGAGAGGAGTGCCAAACCGCGTACTACAGGCTATACTATGGTCATTGAGAAGGGGTTTGGTCTCAATGCTACCGAGGATTTAATGGAGACGGCTGCCGATTACATTGATTCCGTTAAGAATACATTTGGCACGGCAGCGTTCGTTGACAGCAGATTGCTCAGAGAGAAAAATGAAATAATAAAAAGCTACGATGTAGCTGTCTATCCCGGTGGCACTTTCCTGGAGGCGGCGATAGCTCAGGGCTGCTATGACCAGTACCTGAAAAGGTCTAAAGAGCTTGGTTTCAGCGCCATAGAGGTCTCTGACGGCACTATTGAGATGTCTCTGGAAATCCGAAAACAGGCAATTGTAAAAGCACAGGATATGGGCTTTAAGGTAATCTCAGAGGTAGGCAAAAAGGACCCGAAGGATGACCCATCTCTAGAAGAGAAGCACAAGATAATCAAGCATGACCTTGCCCTTGGAGTCTTTAAAGTCATTGTTGAAGCACGTGAAGCCAGTAAAGGCGTGGGTATTTATGATGCCACAGGAGCGGTGAAAGAATCTGAGGTAGATGCACTTATCGCTGGTGTCAGTGACCCCAATGACCTGATTTGGGAAGCAGCTATTAAGAACCAGCAGTTGTTCCTTATCCGCAGATTCGGTGCCAATGTTAACATCGGTAATGTACCACCTGAGGATATTTTGGCTCTGGAAGCGCTAAGATGCGGACTGCGCGGCGACACTTTGAAAACAGCCGTGCAGAAGATGAAGTAATAATCAAGGGGGGGCAAGTATTTTATGGCCAAGATTTATATCAACGAGGACTACTGTAAAGGTTGTAACCTGTGTATACACTTTTGCCCCAAAAATGTGCTTGAGCCTTCAACCAGATTGAGTAAGCGCGGGTTTCCCATGCCGGTAGTAGCCCACATAGAAAATTGTAATGCCTGTGGTGTGTGTGAGCTATTCTGCCCCGACTTCGCTATCGTGGTTGAAAAGGAGGAGGCAGCCAAAAAATGATGACGGCAGCTGATGTTGTTAAAGAGGGAGTTTACTTTGTTGAGGGTGATGAAGCGTGTGCTATTGGCGCTATTGCTGCTGGGTGCAGATTCTGTTCTTACTACCCCATTACCCCGGTTAGTGAGATTGCTGAGGCTATGGCTATCATGCTGCCCAAGCTGGACGGTGTTGCCATACAGATGGAAGACGAGATTGGCTCAATGCATGCCGCTAACGGTGCTATTGTTGCCGGGCTAAAGGCAATGACATGCACCTCTGGACCAGGATGTAGTGTTCACATGGATGGCTATGGCTGGGCAATCAAAAACGAGATACCGGTGGTCATCATTGATGTGCAGCGAGCTGGTCCCAGTAATGGTGTCGCTACCCTCGTTGGCCAAGGTGATTTCTATCAAGCCAGGTATGGACCTCATGGCGGCAACTCTGAAATCATCGCTATAGCACCGTGGAATGGTCAGGAGACATTTGAGCTGATAATTGAAGCCTTTAATCTGGCCCAGATATACCGGTGCCCGGTTATGTTCATGATGGATGAGGTTATCGGACACACCAGAGAGAAGTTGGTGGTGCCGCCGATGAAGGAGATAGAAGCTGGACTTGTTGACCGGATAAGAGACCCGGGAGTGCCGCCAGAAGAGTATAAATCCTTTGGGCATTTAGATACCCCGGAGGCAATTTCAGTCCCCTTCCCGGCAGCGGGTGACGGCTATGGTCTATGCCTTTCTCCGTATACTCATAACGAGATGGGCTACCCATCCACCACGCTTAAGGACCAGGACCGCATGGCGAGGCGACTAATCCAGAAAGTCCGCGCCAACCGTGACAAGCTGGTAAAGTTTGAGTCGGCTTTCCTTGATGACGCCACATCAGTGGTAGTTTCCTACGGATGCTCGGCAAGGTCGTCATTAACTGCGGTGAAGAACCTCAGAGCGGATGGGATGAAGATAGGCTTTTTCCGGCTGATAACCCTCTGGCCGTTTATGGATAAGCAGATTTACGAATTGGCGGAGCAGGCGGATATTATTTATGTGGTGGAAAACAATTTGGATGGACAGTTATCCCGTGAGGTCCAGCGTGCTTCGTCAGGTAAAGCCGAAGTAATACATATTGGCAAGGCTGGTGTTGAGATGCATACACCCTATGAGGTGATGGATGCAATAAAACAGCACTTGTCTGGAAGTAGTAAGGGGTGAAGCTATGGTAACCGAAACAAAAATACATCCACTGGTTGAAGAATACTTTAGAATTGACCGGATGCCTCATCTCGCCTGTCCCGGGTGCGGGATAGGTATGGTGATGAAATACACCTTAATGGCTATTGATGAACTCGGTATAGACCCCCAAAAGTTTACCTGGGTCACCGGCGTTGGCTGCAGCAGCCGGCTTCCCTATGCTGTCTGGAAGGGGGATTGCATTGATGCTACCCATGGCAGACCGCTGGCTATGGCTACCGGGATTAAGTTAGCCCGTCCCGAGTTAACAGTGATGGTCTATACCGGAGACGGTGACTGTCTATCTATTGGTGGCAATCATTTCATCCATGCCTGTCGGCGAAATGTCCCCATTACGGTGGTAATGTTCAATAACCAGATATATGGCATGACCGGAGGGCAGGTGGCTCCCACCACCCCGCTGGGTTATCAAACCCAGACCAGCCCCTATGGTAACATTGAGGAGCCTTTTGATGGTGCCAAGCTGGCGGCGGCGGCTGGTGCGTCATATGCTTGTCGGTGGACTGCCTTCCAACCCAAACGCATAGCTACCTCCCTCAAGAAGGGACTAACCAGTAACGGCTTTTCCTATATAGAGGTTTTTAGCCCTTGCCCCACCCAATTCGGTAGATATGCTCTTAAGCTCGGCGACCCGGTGAAGCTGGCTATGTGGACTCAACAAAATACCGTTGACTTGAAGAAGGCTGAGACGATGACCAGTGAGGAGTTAAGAAGTAAAATAATAGTTGGCGAGTATATTGATGTGGAAAAACCTAGTCTGGTTGACCGGTATGCCGAATTGTTTGAGAAAGCTAAAAGGAGCTAGTATTTGAGATGCGGAAAGAAATCAGGTTAGCTGGCTTTGGTGGTCAGGGGCTAATTCTGGCCGGGACGATTTTGGCTAGAGCTGCCGTGTTGTATGCCGGCAAGGAGGCGGTGCAGAGGCAATCTTATGGCACTGAGGCAAGAGGAGGGGCAAGCCGCTCCGAAGTTATCATCTCCGATGAGACGATTGATTACCCCGAAGTGATTTCAGGCAGAAACGATATCCTGCTGGCTATGGGTGGAGCGGCACTAACCAGGTATCTCAAGGATGTCAAACCCGGCGGAATAGTTATCTATGACCCTGGCCTCATCTTAGATGTACCCAAAGATGTTAATGCCACATTCTACCCGATTCGGGCAGCATCTATTGCTGAAGGTCTGGGGCGGAGAATTGTCGCCAATATGGTTATGGTTGGTGCTCTTACCGAATTAACTGGTGTCCTGCCCCTTGATGCTGTGAAAAAATCGGTTGAGACGGGTGTAAAAGCAGGGACGGAGGAGTTAAACCTGAAGGCTATAGATGCCGGTGCCGCTGAAGCTAAGAAGTTAGTGGAAAAGGCTTGAGGCAAACATAATCAAGGTTTTATAAGTGGTGAAGCCCACGCTCCTTCGAGCGTGGGCACAGTTTTAACGATGGCTATTCAAGCTGGGGTTTAACCCTTCATTTCGATGAGCTGTTGCCACAGTTTCTCGTTTACCGGTATGCCTTCTTTTGCTCTCTTCTCACGGGTCATTAGTTCCGGGTCGCCTGGTAGAAGAATCTGGGTAACGCCGGGAGCTTTCTTGCTGGATTTGACCTGTTCCCCTAAGCGTTCTACTCTGTTCAGAAAGTCCTGGGAGCCGTTGAATAGCTGGGGGTCAATAGCGAGGAAGAGGTCGCCCTTGGTGCAAACTTCTTCGGCATGTACCGTGCCTTTAACATCTTTTCCTAATGAGGCACCGGCAAGAGCGCCGGTTAAAATATCAAAGGCAAAAGCCAGGCAATAGCCCTTGGGCCCGGCGATGGGGAGCAGGGAACCAGCCAGAGCTGCGGTTGGGTCCTCAGTATCAAGCCCGTCTTTGTCAATCGCCCATCCCTTGGGAATAGGTTTACCATCCCGTTCGTATTCTATAATCTTGCCCCGGGCAACTACACTGGTAGCCATATCAATTACCATAGGCTCTGTTTTGGTTGGAATGCCGATGCATATGGGATTGGTGCCCAGGACAGGCTCGGCGCCTCCTGATGCGCTCATAGCCGGTTCGGTGTTGGTAAAGACGATGCCGATTGTTCCCTGCTTCGCTGCCTGGTCGGCATAGTAACCGAGGAAGCCGATGTGAGAAGCATTTCTCATGCTGACGATACCTATGCCGACTTTATGTGCTTTTTCCACAGCCATATTCATGGCTTTCATGGCTACGATTTGCCCGATGCTGTGGTTCGCATCCAGTAAAGCCATAGCCGGGGTTTCCTTAACAACTTTCAGGCTTGTCTTGGCATTGATGGACTTTTTCTCTATTCCCTTCATAAGTCCTACCAGGCGGGAAATGCCGTGAGAATCACGTCCCTTAAGATTTGCCTCAGCCAGGTGGTCAGCAACTAGATTGGCTTCACTCTCGCTCACGCCAGCTGAGGTTAAAATTTTAGTTGCGGTGTCTTTTAGCTCCTGAGCGGTTACAGCTTTCATGTCCTGCCTCCTGTAAAATTTGTT
>DATKVW010000161.1:0-3141 GCA_035529875.1 Dehalococcoidales bacterium
GTTCCGTACCTGTGGGGTTACAGCGAGTTCGTTTAACAACCTATCCTGAGAGAGCGGGGTGTTTAAGAGGGACTGGCGTCCCTCTTCTAAAATTATTTCCCCCTCCCTGGTAAGGGAGGGGGATAAAGGGGGTAGGTTGCTGAATAACTTCTTTATTGCCGATTGCTTATCCACCTAATCCTCTCAGTGTATTCAGCCAGGCTACGGATTTTACCTCCCGTTCCAGAAGGTACTTAATATAGTCTCTGGTTATTCCCTCTAACTCACCGGATAGCTCCCGGTTCAGTTTTAGCCTGCTGACGGTATCGTAATCGCTATTCTGTAAAAGTCTCAATACTTTCAAAGCATTAACCGATATGGGGTAGGCTAATAACTGGTTCTGGCAGCAATTGGGGCAGAGCATACCGCCGGCGCTGGGGGAAAAGTAGTTGGCGACCGGTTGCAGTGTTGAGTGACAGGAGACACAGTGCTGAAGCTGGGGCCGGTAGCCGACCTCGTTGAGCAGGCGCATCTCAAAGTAGCGCAGGGTTAGTTCATTATTGTCGCCCTGGCTCAGGTGATGGAGGGTCTCCAGCAGCAGTTGAAACAGGGGGTAGTTTTCCACATCATCCGGTGTGAACTGGTCAACTAACTCAATGGCATAAAGGGCACAGGAGGTGAGATTGAGGTCGCTTTTCAAGGGGAGGAAGCTGTTGATGGTCTGGCTGCCGATTATGGTATCAATGTTTCGTCCCCGGGCCAGGGTAACCTGGCTGTGGGTAAGCAGCTCAAGGTGTCCCGCCAGCTTGCTTCTGGGGCGCCTGATTCCCTTGGCTACGGCTCTGAGCTTGCCCAGGTGGGGAGTATACAGGGTAAGGATTCTATCCGCCTCCCCCAGCTTAATCTTCTTGATAATGATGGCTTCCGTCTGATAACTTCGCGGCTTGGACATTTTAGCTGCCTTGTAACCATTATAGGATTCTTTTGCCCGGGGGAACATCCCTATCGGGTTGAATCAACACCACCTCGTCATTATCCAGCACTACGCCCAGTACCAGGACTTCGGAGATAAAGTCGGCAACCTGACGGGACGGGAAATTGGTTACGGCTATAATGAACCTGCCTACCAGGTTATCTTTGGGGTAAAGCCTGGTGATTTGGGCACTGGACTTCTTCACTCCCAAATCGCCGAAGTCTATCCAGAGCTTGTAAGCCGGTTTCCGTGCTTTGGGGAAGTCCTCAACTTTGGTAATTCTGCCGACCCGTATATCTACTTTGTTAAAATCGGTGTAGGTAATTTGAGGCATATCGTATTAACCCTATCCCCTTTATCCCCTTCCCCTTGATAAGGGGAAGGGGAATTAGTTATATAAGAGAGGCTTCGCCTCTCTTTGACTCTCCTTTTTATTATCTTGGTAATGGTGGCTTCGGGCTGGTAATTACGTGGTTTGGGCATTTTGATTGCTCCTGTTTAACAATTCTGGCGTGTATGACGTTGTATCCAAGGGGCAAGGGCGTTAGCCTGTAGCGTATATGCTGTTGTTATACGAAGTGGCTGATATAGCTGCACCATTGACAGTCTGGCGAGGGATTAGGAGGTTCGGGGGATTCAAGTACGCTTAATGCTTCTCCTACAAATTCTAAAAACCCTTGTTCGTCCTTTTTTATTTCAATCCAATGGATTTCGGTGTCATAGGAAAGCCATCCAATACTTGGTTGACTGATTTTTAAGGGGTAAAAATATAGCAAACCCATCTTTGTAATAGGAGATAGGCTCAGTGCGCCTGGGGCAGGATGCTCCAAAGCATAGGCATATGCGTGTAGCTGGCGACTATAAAGATGAAAATATTCCTCATTTGGATTACCAGTCTTGAAATCTATGACGCCGTAAGTTTTATCTTCAAACTCAGCAACGATATCAAATCTTCCCCTAATAAAACATGTAGCGTTATGACCTGGCAATTGGATAGTTTCTGATTCAACATACCTTTCACCATAGTTCACAACGCCGGGTGGTAGTTCAGCATACAATTCCTGTGTATGTTTGCCATTATAATAACTCTTTAAGAGACCTGCAATTTTACTGAAAATCGAAGGCAGAGGAATTGAGGGTTGAGAGATATTACGAACCACTTTTAAATAATAACACCGTTTACACCCCTCGTATAGAAACGCAAAATCGGACGGACTCAATTTATAATTCATTTTTATACCCCCAGTATTTTTTAAACTGGCATTTCATATAACAGCAGAATAAACGAACTTAGAGTTTACCTTAATTTATTTACTAAAATTCCTGTCTTCCCTCCATAGCTCGGGTCAAGGTAACATCGTCGGCGTATTCTAGCTCGGTGCCGAAGGGGAGTCCCCGGGCAAGGCGGGTGACCTTGATACCCAGGGGAGCGATGAGTTTGCTCAGGTACAGAGCGGTCTGTTCCCCCTCAAGGTTGGTGTTGGTCGCCAGGATGGCTTCATCTACTGTGCCGCCCTGCAGCCGGTTTAACAGCTCTTTGATTCTTATATCGTCAGTGCCGACCCCCTCGGTGGGCGAGATGGCGCCGTGGAGAACATGATATAGCCCGTTATAAATCTTGGTGTGCTCCAGCGCCAGGATGTCTTGGGGCTGCTCCACAATACAAATCTTGGTCTGGTCGCGCTGCTCATTACAGCAGATGGAACAGGGGTCGGACTCGGTAACATTGAAGCAGACGGAGCACAGCTTGGTCTTCTGTTTTACCGATAGTAGGGCATCAGCCAGGAGTCTGGCCTGCTCATCGGAGGCGCGCAGCAGATGGTAGGCAAGCCGCTGGGCACTCTTGGGTCCGATGCCGGGTAGTTTATTAAGTTCCCCAATGAGATTAGATACAGAGTCAGTGGTAGGTTTTAGACCTTCGTTCAATATTAGCTTTCCTCAATCTATTTTACATTAGCCCCGGGATTTTAAGACCCCCGGTCAGTCCCTTTAGTTGCTTGGCGGCAAGCTTCTGGGATTTGGTGATAGCTTCGGTTACCGCCTTCAGCACCAGTTCTTCCAGCTTTTCCGCCTTATCCCGGTCTATCACCTCGGGCGATATTTTGATTGACTGAATCTTTTGCTGACCGTTAATGGTAACCTTGACGGCACCCTTGCCCGAAGATGCTTCTACAGTGATATTACCCAGC
>DATKVW010000162.1:0-6539 GCA_035529875.1 Dehalococcoidales bacterium
GCGTGGCGGTGATGAGTGATAATCTTGAGGCTATAGATGGCGCCGATGTAGTTATTCTGGCGATTAAGCCTCAGAACTTAACCGGGGTAATGGCTGGACTTAATGGTCAATTTAAGCCGAATCAACTGGTGCTCTCTATCATTGCCGGAGCGAGGATTGATACCCTGCGCCAGGGACTGAATTATGGCTGTATAGTCCGAGTTATGCCCAATACGCCAGCCCAGATTGGCGAGGGTATGTCAGCCTGGACAGCTACCCCTGAGGTTACCGGGCAGCAAAAGAAGTGGGCTGGGTCTATTCTCGGGGCGATGGGCAGGGAGATTTATGTTGACGACGAGAAATATATTGATATGGTTACCGCGGTGAGCGGCAGTGGACCGGCCTATGTTTTTCTTTTCATAGAGGCGCTGGTTGATGCCGCTTTACATATTGGCCTGCCTCGTGATATAGTGCAGGAGCTAGTATTACAGACACTACTGGGCTCGGGGCATTTTCTTCAGAAGTCAGGCAAAGAGGCTGCCGAGCTGCGAAAAATGGTTACCTCCCCCGGCGGCACCACCGCTGAGGCTCTTAAAGTATTGGAAAAAGGACGGTTCACCGAGTTAGTTAAGCAGGCGGTTACTGCTGCCTACAATAAGGCTAAAGAGCTAGGCAGGTAAGTACCGAGCTGCTGGTGACTACTTATTATCTAACTACTATAGTTATCTCTCAAACTCTAATAATCACTACCCTGATTACTCTATAGACAACCTGGATGAAATATTTGCCATTTTGCTCATTTTAGTTTACATTTGTTGAATGAGGACTTTAAGTGAAGAGGGAGGTTAGTCAGGTGAAAAGCTGGCGAATTGTAACTATTTTACTATGCCTGGCTCTAGCCGCTTCTACGGCTTGTAGCCCGTTTGGGGGCGAGGGAGATGGGGAGGTTACTGAGCAATCGGTTGAAGTGGTGCGGGGTGATTTGGTCGTTACCATTAGTGGTAGCGGTAATATAGCGGTTTCTGATGAGGTGAGGTTGGTGTTTGGGGTTGGCGGCAAAATAGACAAAATATATGTTGATGAAGGTGACAAAGTAACTGAGGGTGATGTGCTGGCTAAGCTTGATACTGATACTTTGGAGCTGGCTCTAACCCAGGCAAAGGCGGCTCAAACTCAGGCAGAAGCAGCTCTAGCCCAGGCAGAAGCAGCTCAAGTTCAGGCAAGCGCTGTCAGGGATGATGCTGAATACAGCCTCAAGCAGTTGAAGAAGGTACTGCTTGCCTCTTCTGATAGAGTGAAAGTAGCTGAGGCATACCTTGATGCCGCTGAGTTGCAATTTAAAGCAGCCGAGTCGCAATTTAAAGCAGCTGAGTCTCAACTGGAAATGGCGGGGCAGGTGGTGGCTGAAGCCCAGAGACAGCTTGATGAAGCAACTATTACCGCTCCCTTTAACGGGCTGGTTGCCAGTGTTTATGCTAAAGCGGGTGATATTGTTCCCTCTCCCACGATGTCTCCTATGGCAATCATCCATCTCATCGACCCTGCCACCATGGAACTGGAGGCAGAGGTGGATGAGATAGACATAGCCGATGTAGAGCCAGGACAAAGAGCTATTATTGAGGTAGATGCTTTGCCTGATGTTCAATTTGAAGGTGTAGTTGTTTCCATTTCCCCACTGCCGAGTCTGCGAGGCGGGGTGGTGCTGTATGATGTTAAAATTGGCTTTAGTGTGCCCGAAGGCTCTGCGCTTAGGGTTGGTATGAGTGCCACCGCTGACATCATCATCAGCGAACGGAGCAACGTGCTGCTTGTGCCTAGCCGGGCTATCATCAAGGACAGCCAGGGCAGGGCAATAGTTCAGGTTGTGGTTGATAAGCAAACTGAGGAAAGGCTGGTGGTTGTGGGTTTAAGTGACGGCTTTGACACTGAGATTATAGACGGGCTTAAAGAAGGTGAGGTAGTACTGAGAAAGCCGAGTTAAGCCTGAGTCATCCGGGTTATTTTAAGCACATGGTATGTATTGAAAATGATTGAACTTGAAAATATTACCAAGGTTTACCGCATGGGTAAGGTTGAGGTTCTTGCTCTCAGGGGGATAACTCTCTCTATTAATCAGGGGGAGATGGTGGCTATCATCGGCGCCTCGGGTTCAGGTAAGTCTACCCTGATGAATATCATCGGCTTTCTAGATAAGACTACTCTGGGTAAATACATCTTTGACGGAGCTGATGTTAGCCGACTTGGCGATAACCGGCTAGCCGAGATGAGAAATAAAAGGATGGGTTTTGTCTTTCAAGAATACAACCTCTTATCCCGTGCCAGTGCCTTAGCCAATGTCGAGCTACCCCTTATCTATAGTGGTAGCGGCCAGAAGCATAAGCGAGCTACAGAGGCTTTAGACCGGGTGGGGTTAGCCGCCAGGGCTAAGCATAAACCCACCGAGCTGTCGGGTGGTGAGCAGCAACGGGTGGCTATTGCCCGGGCGCTGGTGAACAGTCCGGATGTTATTCTGGCTGATGAGCCTACCGGTAACCTGGACAGCGTTGCCACCGACCAGATTATTTCCATCTTTCGTAACCTCAACCAGGATGGTATCACTGTGGTGCTGGTTACCCATGAGATGGATATAGCCGAACAAACTCAGCGTGTCATTCGGCTCCATGACGGTAAGATTAGCAGTGATGAGAAAGTTACTCAGGTAGCTTCGGGCTAAGCCTAGTTTGTAGAGGAAATTATGAAGCTTATCGAGTTCTTCAGTATTGCCATAAGAGCGTTATTGTCTAGTAAGTTGCGCTCGGCTCTAACCATGCTGGGTATGATAATCGGGGTTGGCGCCGTTATCGTTCTCATGTCCGTTGGGCAGGGTCTTCAAAATTACATTACCTCCACTTTTGAAGAGATGGGCTCCAACCTGCTTTTTGTGACGCCGGCCAATCCAGACGCACCGGAAATCACCGCAATGGCTCCCGGTATGGCCACTGCCAGTCTTACTATGGATGACGCCGAGGCTATGCGCGACATCCGCTCGGTGATAGCCGTAAATCCGACCAACGAGAATTTTGTCAAGCTAGTAGCCGGTAATGAAAGCGCAAGCGTCGTGATAGAGGGTACCACTCCCGAATTTCAGCAGTTGTATGATTTTGAGATAGCGTCGGGGCGGTATATTTCTGAGATAGATATAGCCAGGAGGGATGTGGTGGTGGTGCTGGGGAGCAAAACCGCTGAAGACCTGTTTGGCAGCGATGACGCTGTCGGTCAGCATGTCAAGATGAGGGATAAACGGTTTACCGTCATCGGTGTTTTGGAGCCCAAGGGCGTGTCATCTTTCGGGTTCAGCTGGGATGAGATGGTGATAACACCGATAACCACCTTTCAGGCCCGGCTGTTCCCCCAGACGACACCCAGCGGGGAAGACGCCGTTCAGTCGATCGTCGTACAGGCAGCCAGCGCCGAGGTGATGGACGAGGTAATAGAAGATATCGAAACCCTCTTAGAGAAGCGTCATCGCATCGATGCCGATGAGGATAACGATTTCGCCGTTATGAGCCTGGAGCAGATGCTCGGCATATTTGAGACCATAACCCTGGCGCTAACCGTATTCCTGGGACTGATTGGCGGCATCTCCCTGCTGGTGGGTAGTATAGGTATCATGAACATTATGCTGGTTTCGGTCACCGAGCGCACGCGGGAGATAGGCCTGCGTAAGGCGATAGGTGCCAAGCGGAGGGATATCCTGATGCAATTTCTATTGGAAGCTGCCATGTTGAGCCTGGTCGGTGGTGCCATCGGGCTGACCGGTGCCTGGCTGGTGGCATGGGGAATCTCTCAAATCGACCTTGGTGGATTCCAAATCAACGCCGTGGTTTCACCACTTATTGTAACTGTGGCAGTCTTCGTCTCGGTCTTCATTGGCCTTGCTTCTGGTGTTTACCCGGCAATGCGGGCAGCCAGGCTGAATCCCATTGATGCTCTGCACTACGGATGACACAAATGCGTTAAAAATCAAGAGGCGAGGTTAATAAATAATCTCCTATGAACAGGTTGTTTAGTAAAGGGATTAAAAGGGGCGAAGTCCCTTCAAAAGCAATATTTCCCCCCCCCCCCTCCTTATGCAGGAGAGGGGGATTAAGGGGGTGAGGTTGAATCTCTAGATATGAACTGGCTTGATATAGTTATCATAATAGTTATAGCTATTCCTGCCATCCTCGGGATAAGAATCGGGATAATAAAGGCCTCCTTTTCTCTGGCGGGGTTGATACTGGGGGTAATCCTGGCCGGGCATTACTATGTCCCCCTCTCTGAACAGCTTTCCGCTCTTTCCCCGGGGATAGCCAAAATTGTTGCCTTTGCCATTATATTAGTCGGGGTATGGGTAATTGCCATCCTGCTTTCCGGTTTGGTGGAGCGGGCGGTCTCAATGATGCTGCTCGGCTGGATTAATCGCCTGGTTGGTGCTGTCTTTGGTTTTGCGGTCGGGACTATTTTGTGTAGCGCCCTATTGGCTATTTGGGTCAAGTTCCTGGGCATTCAATCATTTATCGTCGACTCAGCCCTGGCGACGATACTGTTAGACCGCTTCCCGATGGTGCTGGCTCTACTTCCAGATGAATTTAGTGCGGTGCGCTCTTTCTTTCAATAAATAACCACACAGCACTAATATTAAAAATATAGCCCTGACGAAATAATAACCGACTCAGGTAAACTGCTGTTTGTTTGTTAGCTAGTTGCCGGGGTTTCGCCCGGGTGTAGTTTTTTCCATTTTTCCAGTAGTTGCTCGCGAGTTTCTTGATGGTCTGGGTCAGGTACACAGGACTCTACCGGGCAAATTTCAGCACATTTTGATGATTCATGGGCGCCAATACACTCGGTGCACTTATCAGGGTCAATTACAAAGGTTGTTTCCCCTTCGCTGATTGCCTCATTGGGACATTCTCCTTCACAAGCTCCGCAACTGATACAGTCATCGGTAATCTTGTACGCCATTCGTTTACCTCCTATCTTTGTTCCTCAAAGGATTAAATTCAATCTTAATATAAATACAACCTTTACATTTTACCACAAACCTTCTTTCTTAGGGCGGTGGCGACATGCTTGGGGACAAGGTCGTCAATGTTACCGCCCATACCGGCTGCTTCCTTGAGCAAGCTGGAACTAAGGAACTGATATTCCAGGGTTGACATTAAACAGACCAGCTCCAGCTCAGGGAACAACCTTTTATTCATCATTGCCATATCAAATTCACGCTGGAAATCGGCACTCATTCTTAACCCCCGCACCATCACCTTTGCCTTAACCTTCCTGGCAAACTCAGTAGTTAGCCCATTATAAGATTCTACCTCCACGTTAGGCAAGTGGCTTATGGTTTGCCTGATCAATTTTATCCTTTCCTCCGTGGTGAACAGAAGGTGCTTATTTGGGGTATCATAAGCCCCAATAATTAGCTTATCAAAGAGCTTAGCGGCTCTGGTGACGATATCAAGATGACCGTTAGTTATCGGGTCAAAGCTGCCTGGATAGATAGCGATAGTCAAGGCTTGCCCTCCTTCTGGTATATAGCAATACAGCTGTCGCCGTGGCGGCGTTCTTTAATGAGCTTTAGGGGAGGATAGGCTGATTCTAAAGAGAGGTGAGGGGAGTGGGTCACTACTACCACTGACTTTGTTCCCACCAGCCTGGAGGTGGCTAATTGTGTTACCACGTTGCCTATGGACGAATCAGAGTAAGGCGGGTCCATTAGTATAATACTGTACTCCTTATCAAGAAAAGAAAGTGCTTTGGCAACACTACAGCAATAAATGTGAGCCTGTGTCGCCAGTTTTGTCTTTTCTAAATTCTGTTTAATTATACCACAACATCGTGGTTCTCTTTCAACAAAGTCCACCCACTCGGCACCACGAGACAAAGCCTCAATACCCAGAGCTCCACTACCTGAGAATAGGTCAAGCACCAGTGACCAATCACTGGCGGTAGTTTCCAGGATAGAGAAAATTGCTCCGCGAACTAAATCCGTTGCCGGACGGGTGGTAGTTCCTTTCGGTACCTTAAGTTGATGTCCTTTCGCTTTACCCGTAATAACTCGCATTTCTAAAAAGGCACTTTGTTATTTAAATGTTACCATCCCTTTACCACTTTATCAAGACCTGTATTCTAAGATTTTATCTACCTCACCCCTTTAGATATTGGTTAGCAACCTACCCCCTTTATCCCCCTCCCTTACAAGGGAGGGGGAATTAGTCTTAAAAGAGGGGCTGGCGCCCCTCTTAGACACCCCGCTTTCTCAAGATAGATTCTAACTTCTAAGTCTTGAGTCCTGAGCCTGCAGGTTTTGGGTTTTGGTGATTAGTGTTTTGAATTTGTTTAGGGTTTAGAAATTATAATTTAGGATTTCACTATGGGGATTGTGGTTGTTACCAGAGCAGAAAAAAGAGAGCCCGCCTATTAGGCGGGCTCTCGTAATATCTAGCTCAGGCGTTTTTACAGGGCTCGTCTGGTCCTGATAGTCAGGATAATCACCACAATAGCTAGAGCAAAAATAATGCCGATTACTGCCCAGACCCAGC